>JAHHQY010000001.1 GCA_020026115.1 Actinobacillus sp.
AGGAAGAACCTATCGTTTATCCAGAAGTAAAATTAAAAGAGAAAAATTTTGTAAAAGAAAATCTTTCGGCCACGCAAACTCAAACTTCAAAAAAAGCAAGTTTAAAGGAAAAAATTTGTCATCCAGAAAATTGGCGTAGCTTGCAAATGTTACCGCCTAAATACCGTCGTCCTTTTGTGGTGTTATTTTTATTTGTGTTGGTGTTAATTTTTATTGCCCTTTTAAGACCTAATGAACAATCCGTACAATCTTTTGATGGTAGCAATAATCATCAATTTGCTTTTGAAGGTGAAGGTAAAGCCGTCGGTGGTTTAAGCAGTATTTTAGAACCGCAAGATTTAGAAGAAAGCAATCAAATTACCTCAACGGAAGAGCATAGCTTAACGCAAGCGCCATTTGCTTCCCTTGATGAAGAAAGCACAACCGCCCAAGCCGATGCGACAGTGCAACCTTTAGCGGAAAATGCTCAAGACAATACGCTTCCTTCCATAGATGAAGTCAACATAGCGGGCGCTGAAACGCCAGCGCAAGCGGTACAACCAGAAGTTGAGCCTTCAATGCCCGTTGAGCCTGTTGCTCAAAAAGTGAGCCAAAAAACAACAAATAATGATGTTTTTGCGGCACTAGAAAAAGCAAACCTATTGAATGCAGATAGCGAGTTGACGCAAAAAACCTTAGTGATTAAAAAAGGCGTTTCATTAATGCAAACTTTCCGTAACTATCATTTAAATGCAAGCGAAGTGTTAATGATGGATAAAGTGAAAAAATTAAACAGCTTTAATGCAGGCGATAAAGTACTGATTAAAGTTAATGCACAAAATCAAGTTATGGAAATGCAACTTCCGCAAGGTGGAAAATTTATCCGCCAAGCAAATGGTCGTTATCGTTTTCAACGTTAAGTAAAAAATTAAAAAGCGCCTTTTTTGAGGCGCTTTTTTTTGTAGAAGAAAAGGGAAAAAAGAGGTCATTTTTTTTACCGCAAGAGCGCGGAAAATTTTCGGTGCGAGTGAAATTATTCGCGCCAAATAACATGAGCCATACGGCCTGTTTGACCATCACGGCGATAAGAAAAGAATAAATCCTTTTGGGTATAAGTGCAAAAATCCCCGCCGTAAATGTGCTTTACCCCGCAAGCCGTTAAGCGTTGGCGCGCGAGAAGATATAAATCGGCATAATATTTTTGCTTATGCAAAGGATCTGCCTGAAAGGCGAGAGCAGAGATTGGTGAGTGTTGCATAAATTGCGCTCGCACTTCTGCACCAACTTGAAAAGCCTGTTGACTAATAGCCGGGGCAAGCCAAACAAGAACATCTTCAACATTTGCATTAAATTTCGCCAGCGTATTTTCTAAAATGCCTGCGCATAAACCACGCCAACCGGCATGGGCTAGCGCAACTTCTTGGCCCGATTTATCCGTAAAAAAAACCGGTAAACAATCTGCGGTCATCACCAAACAAACTTGATTTTTCTGCGCACTATAAACCGCATCGCCATCTAAATTCTCACCAGTATAAGGCAGAGTTAAAACGCGCGTACTATGGGTTTGATTTAAATATAAAGGCGGGTGCGGAAGTTTTTGTAAACGTTGTAAAAGTTGGCGATTTTCCGCCACAGCGCAAGGGTCATCGCCAACATGAGCGCCTAAATTTAAAGCATCAAAAGGCGGTAAACTTACGCCACCAAGGCGCGTTGTGCTAAAAGCATGGATATTTTTCGGCGCGAGCCAAGTTGGCGTAATAATTTGCATATCAATAATCTAAGTCGTCTTTATGTAATTGATAATCCGCTTTTAAGGCGTTGATTAATTCTACAAAATCAGAAGGTAACGGCGCGTGCCATTCCATTAATTCGCCTGTAATAGGATGTTGTAAACGTAACATAACCGCGTGTAAGGCTTGACGTTTGAAGTTGCGTAAAACCGCTAAAAATTCTTCGCTGGCGTTTTTAGGGGGACGAGGGCGTCCGCCATAGGTTTGATCGCCTAATAAAGGGTGCGCTAAGTGCGCCATATGCACGCGGATTTGATGGGTGCGCCCTGTTTCTAAACGTAAACGTAAGCGAGTGTAATTACGGAAATGTTCCATAATGCGGTAATGAGTGACCGCAGGTTTTCCCATAGGATGAACCGCCATTTGCGTGCGTTTTGTTGGATGACGAGCCATAGGTTCATCTACTTTTCCACCTTGCGTCATAACACCAAAAGCAACGGCTTCATATTCACGCGTAATTTTGCGTTTTTGTAAATCGCGTACAAGTTGGGTTTGAGCAGGAATGGTTTTCGCAACAACCATTAAACCTGTGGTATCTTTATCTAAACGATGAATAATGCCCGCACGCGGTACTTCGGCAATTTCAGGATAATGATATAAAAGTGCATTTAAAAGCGTGCCACTTGGGTTACCCGCACCAGGATGCACAACGAAATCTTTGGGTTTATTGATAACTAAAATATGTTCGTCTTCGTAAACAATGTTAATAGGCAGATTTTGTGGTTCAAAGCGGTTTTCTTCTTCCACTTCCACTTGGATTTCAATTTCTTCGCCACCAAACATTTTGTAGCGTGGAATAGAGTTAATTTCGCCGTTTACTTTGACTAAATCGCCCTCAATCCAAGTTTTAATGCGAGATCGAGAATAATCGGGGAACAATTTGGAAAGAGTTTGGTCTAAACGAAGACCGAGATGCTCCGGTTGTACCGTTGCTGAAAGAGTTATTTGCGCCATAGCTAAAAAATTCCGTGAATAATTAAGTAATGTTTTATAAAATGAGCGTCATTGTATCATTGATCGACGCTTGTAAAAATAAGGATAATGAAATGAAAACAGCGAAATCGCTTCTTTTATTGACACTAACAGCCAGTTTATTAACCGCTTGTGCTGGAGAAAAAGAAATTGAAGTAGCCCCAGAAAGCACATTATTACAACAATCTGATGTGTATTTAAAAGATGAAGATTACACTCAAGCGATTAAATATTTAGAAGCGTTAAATCGCCGTTTCCCACGCACTATGCACAGTGAAGAAACGCAATTAAATTTAATTTATGCTTATTTCGAAGATAGCGATTATAACGCTTTATTAAATACAGCAGACAATTTTTTCCGCCATTATAAAAATTCACCTTATTCAGATTATGTTCTTTATATGGCAGGTATTGCCCGTGAAGCGCAAAATAAAAATATCGTGCAAGACTTCTTTGGCGTTGACCCTGCAAACCGTGATAGCTTCTCGATGCGTAGTGCTTTAGATAATTTTAATACGTTAATTAGAGTTTTCCCAAACAGCCAATATGCGCCAGATGCGCTAGAACGCATGAAATATATCCATGCCTTATTAGCTCGTCACGAAGTGAATATTGCAAAATTTTATGCAAAACGTAATGCTTGGGTTGCGGTGGCTAATCGTTTAGTTGATGTGCAACGTCACTATCCTAATACGAATGCGGCTTTACAAAGTTTACCTTTGTTGAAAAAAGCTTATGAAAAAATGGGCTTAACGAAATTAGCCGAAGATACTGCGCAACTGATTGCACAAAATGAAGGGAAAAGTTATCCAGAACTTAAAAAAGTTGCGGCGCCGACCAATATTAAACCACCTAAATTGGCGGAACAAAAATAGTCAAAAGACATAAAAAAATGCGACCTTTAAGGTCGCATTTTTATTGTGCGCAATTAATCTTGTGCTAATAATAAATTTGCTACGGTTTGCACCCCAATACCGGTTGCGCCCACGGCCCATAAATCACTTGCAGAAGCACGGAAAGTTGCCGAGGCATCAATGTGTAACCAATGACGGCGATAATTTTCAACAAAGTAAGAAAGGAAAGCCGTTGCGGTACTTGCCCCCGCCGGTGCAGGAACAGAAGCGGTGTTGGAAATATCCGCAAAATGAGATTTTACTTGTTCGCGGTGGAATTCAGCAAAAGGTAAACGCCAGAAAGCTTCATCGGCTTGTTCTGCCGCTTGGAATAAAGCATTAACTAAAGCATCGTCCATAGAAAGTAAACTATGATATTCATTACCAACAGCACGTTTTGCCGCCCCAGTTAAGGTTGCCGCATCAATAATAAAGCGAGGATTTTGTTTGTCTGCCCAAATTAAACCATCACCTAAAACTAAGCGACCTTCCGCATCGGTATTTAACACTTCCACGCTCACATCGTTAGAATAATGCACAATATCACCCAGTTTCATCGCATCGCCACTGACCATATTTTCGGCACAGCATAAAACTAATTTAACGCGTTGATTTAATCCGCTTGCAATAGCCATACCAAGTGCGCCCGTTAACATGGCCGCTCCGCCCATATCTGTACGCATGCTTACCATGGTTTCTGTTGGTTTAATGCTATAACCACCGCTATCAAAGGTAATGCCTTTACCCACTAAGCAAGCTAAAACAGGTGCGTTAGGATCGCCCGTTGGGTTAAAGTCTAGTTGTAACATAGCCGGCGGGTTGGTAGCGCCTTTACCCACAGCCCAAATACCTTGATAATCTTCATCACGTAAGGCTTCACCTACAATAATATCCGAAGTGACATCGCTATTTGGTGCATAATCGGCCACCATATCTGTAATGAAATCAACAGCGCGTTCGACTAATTCAACGGGGGTGATTTCTTCTGCAGGGGTGTTAATGATTTCACGAACAAAGTCGCCACATAAAATACGTGCTAATAAAATTTCTTGTGTTTCATCATCCATAAAAGGTAAGGATAAATTGTAATCCTGTTTGGCGGTATAGAACCCTTGGTAGAATGCCCAGCAGGTGTTTAAATCCCAATTATCACCGCTTAAAACACCATCTTTAATGCCTTGCGCACGCAATTTTCGCGCCGCTTTTTGCACTTGGGTATTATGGTTTCCGTCAGAAAGATGAATGACGGCGCCTTCGTTATTAAAACTTAATAATGCTTTTTCGCCCCACATTTCATCGGCAGGCAAATGAGATAATTGAATCTGCATACATACTCCTTACTAAAAATGCCAAAAGAATTCAGCTTGCATTGCAAACAATCCTTTATACTTCTACTGGAAAAAAAATGCAAAAATATTTTCTTAAAAGAAGTTATGCGAAGCATAAAATAAAGCGAAAGAGGGAAAAAGACAAAGGCGTCTTTTGCGAAAGAAAAGACTCGCACCGAAAAAAGGGACTAAAATTTCGGCGCGAGTGTAAAAAATTATAAAGAGCTGACTAAATCTTGCAGGGATTTTTTGCGTTCTTTCGGCGCGCTGGCCTCAACGCCTTTACCGAGAGCAATTAAAGCGACAATTTGTTCGTTTTCTTCACAGTTCAGCATACTGCGCACGGCGTTACTTTCTGTCCATTTGCCCGAAAGCCAAACGTTATCAAAGCCTTGTGCGTTTGCGGCTAATTGAATGGCAAAAGCCGCACAGCTTGCGCTCGCCAGTTGTTCCCATTGCGGGACTTTGTCTAAATTCAACATATAATGCCCAATTACGGCAATAATAAGCGGAGTATGCGCGGTTAATTTGTCGGCTTTCGTTTGGAAAATTTCCGCTAAATTTAATTCTAACGCCCCTTGTTTTAAGGTTTGGCCAAAGGCAGAAATTTTTTCTTGTGGAATTAAAACAAAGCGATAAGGCTGTAAACGACCATGATCGGGTACATGCATTGCCGCTTTAATCATTTCTTCAATTTGCGCTTTTGTTGGCGCTGGGCCTTGAAGTTTTTTTGTTGACTGACGAGTCGTTAATAAGGTTAATGCGTCCATATTTTTCCTTAGTTAAAAAATAGGCTAAAAGTTTAGCATAAAAAAATTAAAAGCCTAAGCCTTGGCGAAAGTGGCATAAAAAATATGCTATCATAGCGCGTTATTTTTTTAGCAAATAAAAGGAATGTTATGCAGTGGATTAAGAAGGTGCTGAGTTTTTGCTGGCGTGGCTTAAATTTCATGCGAAATTTAGTGATGAATATCGTGTTTTTATTTTTTATCTTGTTGATTTTTAGCGTGATTGGCTATGTGCAACAAGCGGCGAATTTGAATAAAAATAGCGCAGAAGGTATGCCTAAAGAAGGGGCGTTATACTTAACGTTAAACGGCGATTTAACAGATAATCGCACCGAAAATTTTGCCTTTAAACGTTTCTTAAAAGAAATGGTTGCGGGGAATACTGCCCCTGAAAATATTTCAACATTTGATGTGGTTTATGCGCTAGAACAAGCAGAAAAAGACCCGAATATTAAAGGCGTTGTGTTAAATTTAAGCGATTTCGGCCATGCTGATTTCCCTGCTTTAAATTATATTGGGCGCGCTATCAATGATTTTAAACGCAGTAAAAAGCCGGTGATCGCTTATGCGCAAAATTATGGACAAAAAGCTTATTTATTAGCCAGTTATGCCGATGAGGTTTATTTAAATCCGCAAGGTAACGTGGATATTTCAGGGCTTTTTGTGGAAAATTTATATTTTAAAAGTTTGTTAGAAAAATTAGCCATCACGCCACATATTTTTCGCGTGGGGACGTATAAATCCGCCGTAGAGCCATTTTTACGCGATGATATGTCAGCAGAAGCACGAGAAAATATGCAACGTTGGGCGGGCTTAATGTGGCAAGATTATGTGCGAAAAGTTGCGGAAAATCGTCAAATTAGTCAGCAAGAGGTGTTACCAAATGGGCAAGATTATTTACGAGGATTACGAGCTTTCGGCGGAAATAGTTCAGAGTATAGTAAAGCCCGTCATTTAGTGACGCATTTTGCAGATGGTTTTAGCTTTAAAGCAAAATTGCAACAAATGTTTGGTAAAAATGCTCAAGGCAAAGCAAATCTGATTGATTTTTATGATTATTTAGATTTCTTGCCAGAGCGTACTGAAGCTGAAACAAAAGAAAAAATTGCAGTAGTTAATGTAGAAGGCGAAATTATTCACGGCGAAAGTAATGGCAAAGGCGTTGGTGGGAACAGTGTTGTGAGCCTTTTAGAAAAAGCCTATGAAGACGATGAGATTAAAGGCGTCATTTTACGCGTTAATAGTCCAGGTGGCAGTGCTTTTGCATCAGAGTTAATTCGCCAAGCCTTACAACAAATTCAGCAAAAAGGTAAACCTGTGGTGGTATCCATGGGCGGAATGGCCGCCTCTGGCGGATATTGGATTTCCAGCCATGCAGATTACATCGTAGCAGATCCTGACACCATTACAGGCTCTATTGGTATTTTTGCAATATTACCGACCTTTGAAAAAGCCTTAACTAAAATGGGCATACACACAGATGGCGTAAGTACAAGTGAATTAGGAAAAATTTCATTTTTAAGTGGTGTGAAACCTTTAAATGCGGAGATTATCCAACAAGGCGTTAATTATGGTTATGAACAATTTTTACGCATTGTAAGTCAAGGACGAAAAATCCCGCAAGCCGATGTGGATAAAATTGCTCAAGGGCAAGTGTGGTTAGGTCGCGATGCGTTAAGTCATCATTTAGTTGATGAATTAGGCGACTTTTCGCAAGCCGTTGGGAAAATGCGTGCCTTATTGGAAGCGAAAGGTGAAAAAAGTAGTGAAATGGCTCTTGAATGGTTGCAGGAAGATGAATCGAAATTAAACCAATTTTTCAAAGGCTTTAATAAATATGGAAAAACGCTTATTCAGCAACAGTTTCTTTCTTTTGTTGGTTTAGCAAAAGCCTATCAAAGTGGTGCAGAAAGCGTAGAACGATTTGCTTCTTTGAACGATCCTAAAGGTCAATATTTATATTGTTTAGGTTGTGGAACGGTGAATTAAGCAAAATAACAGAATATTTTGTAAGGAAAAAATATGGGATTTTGGGAAGGATTTTGGTTAATTACGGGCGTGCATTTGTTAGCCGCGGCAACGCCAGGCGCTGATTTTTTAATGGCTTCTCAACATACGTTGCGTTATGGCAAAAAGGCAGGGCTTTGGTGTGTATCGGGCATTGCCTTAGCTCTTGGCATTCATATTGCGTATTCCATTGCAGGTCTTGCGGTGGTGATTGCTAATTCAGCGCATATTTTATGGGGCATTAAAATTTTAGGGGCGATGTATTTAAGCTATTTAGGCTGGCAAGGTTTGCGTTCACATTATACGGGCGCTGTTAGCTTAGATGATAAAAAAGAGGCGAAAATTTCGGCGCGAAAAAGCTTTAGCATGGGCTTTATGTGTAATCTTTTTAACCCGAAAGCGCCGATTTATTTTATCGCTCTTTTTACCTCTGTCATTTCCCCATTATTACCAACGTATCAGCTTGTGATTTATGGTATTTGGATGGTGATTTTACAATGGCTATGGTTTGCTTTTGTTGTTTTTATGCTTTCTGTACCTAAAATTAACCGACAATTTCAAAAATTTAGCTATTGGCTAGATCGTATTTTTGGTCTTGTTCTTATTATGTTGGCCATAAAAATTTTATTGTTCTAAAGAAAAAAAGGCGAATAAATTATTCGCCTTTTTCATTTTTTAAGCCAAATGGAAGGCAATTTTAATGCCTGTAATCGTCATACCTGCGCCAATAATGGCTAAAATTAATCCCATCAATTTACCTAAAACAGAAATTAAACTTTTCCCTAAACGTTTGACTATCGTATTGCTTAAGGCAAAGGCGAGATAATTTAAATAGATAATTAAAGCAAGCATTAACACCACAATGCCAATATGCAAAAAGGACTGATTAGCCGCGTAGTTCATGGCCGTAACGATTAAACCTGGGCCGGCTAAAATTGGCACAGCAAGCGGGGAAATGGTGACGTTATCATCCGCGCTGGTGTTGGTGGAACGCGTGGCTGATTTTTTCGACATCAGCATTTCAAAGCCGATGTAAAAAATTAAAATGCCCCCAGTAATTTTAAAAGCGGACATAGAAATATCAAAGAGAACGAAAATATATTTACCTAAAATGACAAAGACAAAGGTCACCAAAAACGCAACCAAAGTTGCCGTGCGAGCGGTTTGTTTTCGTTCTTCCATGGTTTGCCCATCGGTAATACTTAAAAAAATAGGGGTGTTGGCAATGGGGTTCAAAATGGCGAAAAACCCCATAAAAACAGCCAATGCGTATGAAGTTAAATCAGACATAAAGCCTCCCTTCGAAAAAATGAAACAAGACATCGAAGCTATTCTTGCACACCTTATAGGGAAAAAACAGCAAAAAAAAAATCGCGCCAAAATTTCGGCGCGAGTTAAAAAAAAGGGGAAGATGATTCTTCCCCTTAATGATAATTAAGTTTAATTACAATGCTTCAATAGCTTTGAATTGTTGTTGTAATTTTACTTTTGCATCCATATAGCCTTGTAATTTTTCGCGTTCTTTAGCGATAACCGCTTCAGGCGCTTTGGCAACGAAAGATTCATTGCTGAGTTTATTCTCAATGCGAGCAATTTCTTTTTCGTTGTCGTCTAGGGCTTTTTGTAAGCGCGCTAATTCTTTATCTTTGTCGATAAAGCCAGCCATTGGTACAGAAACTTCCACTTTGCCCACTAATTTTGTTACAGAAAGAGGCGGTTCTTGGTCGTTTTCTAATACTTGAATCGCAGATAATTTAGCCATCGCTTTTAAAAGGTCGGTATTTTTCGCTAAAACGGCACGTTCTTCGTCGCTTAAATAGCGTAAGCAAAGATCGAGTGCTTTACTTGGTGCGATATTACTTTCGGCGCGAATGTTACGAGTTGCAGAAATAATAGCTTGAAGCCATTCCATTTCTTGTACGGCTTTTGCATCATTTTTGCTTTCGTCCACTTGCGGGAACGGTTGTAACATAATGGTATCGCCGGTTACGCCTGCGAAGCCTTTCACTTGTTGCCAAATTTCTTCTGTGATAAATGGCATAATTGGATGGGTTAAGCGTAAAAGTTTTTCTAATACGTTAATTAAAGTGCGACTTGCCCCACGAATTTGTGCAACTTGGCCTTGTGCGAAAACAGGTTTAGTTAATTCTAAATACCAGTCGCAGAATTGGTTCCAAGTAAAGTCGTAAATCGCATTAGCGCACATATCAAAACGATATTGGCTTAAAGAATGACGGAACGCTTCGACGGTGCGATTAAATTCGCTTTCGATCCAGCGATCAGCAATGCTGTATTCTACTTCGCCTTCGCTTAAATCTAATTTTTCATTGGTTAAAACGAAACGGCTTGCATTCCATAATTTATTACAGAAATTGCGGTAACCTTCTAAACGTTTCATATCCCAGTTAATATCACGGCCGTTACTTGCTAAAGCGGCTAAAGTAAAGCGTAGAGCATCGGTACCATGCGCGGAAATACCGTCAGCAAACTCTTTACGCGTTGCTTTTTCAATTTTTGCGGCAAGTTGTGGTTGCATCATATTGCCAGTACGTTTTTTCACGAGGCTTTCTAAATCAATCCCATCAATCATATCAATCGGGTCAAGAACGTTACCTTTTGATTTAGACATTTTTTGTCCGTTTTCATCACGGATTAAGCCTGTTACATAAACAGTTTTAAATGGCACTTGTGGTTTACCATTTTCATCTTTTAGGAAGTGCATCGTAAACATAATCATACGCGCAACCCAGAAGAAGATAATATCGAAACCAGTGATTAATACATCTGTTGGATGGAACATTTGTAATTCTTTGGTATTTTCAGGCCAGCCTAAGGTTGAGAAAGTCCAAAGACCTGAAGAGAACCAAGTATCTAAAACGTCTTCATCTTGACGTAAAGCGATATCTTCACCTAATTGGTATTTTTGACGTACTTCAGCTTCATCGCGAGCCACATAAACGTTGCCTTCATTATCGTACCAAGCTGGAATACGGTGTCCCCACCATAATTGGCGAGAAATACACCAGTCTTGAATGTCGCGCATCCAAGAGAAATATAAGTTTTCATATTGTTTCGGCACGAATTGAATTTCGCCATCTTCAACCGCTTTTGTTGCAACTTCCGCAAGAGGTTTTACGCTCACATACCATTGGTCGGTTAACATAGGTTCAATTGGCACGCCACCACGATCACCATAAGGCACTTTTAAGTCGTGCGGTTTAATTTCGCCTAAAAGACCTAAAGCGTCTAAATCTGCAACAATTTGTTTACGCGCAGCAAAGCGTTCCATACCATGGTATTTTTCTGGAATGCTGGCATCAAAATCAACTAAAGGTTTACCGTCAATACCAACAACTTCGGCTTCAGCACGAATATCAGCATTTGGCGTCATCACGTTAATCATAGGTAAGTTATGGCGTTTACCTACTTCGTAGTCGTTGAAGTCGTGAGCTGGGGTAATTTTTACCGCACCTGTACCGAAATCTTTTTCAACATAGTCATCGGCAATAATTGGAATTTCGCGGTTAACTAATGGTAGAAGAATGGTTTTACCAATTAAATTTTGGTAGCGTTCATCTTCAGGGTGAACAGCAACGGCCGTATCACCTAACATTGTTTCAGGACGAGTTGTTGCAATTTCTAAATAATCTAAGCCTTCAGCTGTTTTTGCGCCATTTGCTAATGGATAGCGGAAATGCCACATACTGCCTTTTTTCTCTTTATTTTCAACTTCTAAATCAGAAATTGCGGTGTGAAGTTTTGGATCCCAGTTAACAAGGCGTTTACCACGATAGATAAGACCTTCTTCATGTAAACGAACGAAAACTTCTTTTACAGCATCGGATAAACCTTTATCCATTGTAAAACGTTCACGATCCCAATCGACGCTATCACCTAAACGGCGCATTTGTTGGCTAATAGTTCCGCCAGATTCGCCTTTCCATTGCCAAATTTTTTCAATGAAAGCTTCACGGCCATAATCGTGACGTGTTTTATTTTCTTCGGCCGCAATTTTACGTTCAACAACCATTTGAGTTGCAATACCCGCGTGGTCAGTCCCTGCTTGCCATAAGGTATTGTCACCTTCCATACGATGGAAACGAATTAAAGTATCCATTAAAGTTTGTTGGAAAGCATGCCCCATGTGTAGGCTACCTGTAACATTTGGTGGGGGAATGGCAATGCAATAACTCGGATTATTGATATTTTCCGTTGGCTTGAAATAGCCCATTTCTTCCCAATGGCGATAAAGACCTTGCTCTACCGCGCTCGGATCAAAGCGATCCGCCATGTCTAATTTTTTTGTCATATTAGTTTCTCTTTTGGTTAAATTTAGCAAAATTGTGATGACGCTTAATTTAAGGATTTTCCATTTGCATTTGCCAATTCATTTGGCGGTAATGTTTATAGCGTTCGCGCGCTTGTTGTTTTGCTGTTTCATTCACAGGGACAAAATCTATCGCATGATTAAAACTCGAAATAAACTCTGGCACAAAAGCATGTAAATTAATGCATACATCACGGCGTTGGCTATTGCGTTTGCCTGGCCATGCCACCTCTACAGGCGTTGGCATTTGGGTAATTTCGCCCGCAAGGTTATGAGGTACAAACTCATCGGCTGAGCGCGCCCAAAGGGCATCGTCTAAGCGTTCAGCTTGTGCTTGATCCGCACACCATAACAAAATGAGTTTTCCTTGACGCCACAAAAGTGCGCTTAAATCACAAGCGAGCGTTTCTTCGGGGGAAAGATTTTCACCTTGTGGTGCATTTTCCGCCATTAAATAAAATTGTGCTTGTCTACCCATAATTTCCCTTAGCCGAGCGAATATAAAAGTTTTAATTCTAGCGAAAAATAAGTGAAAAAGAAAACCTTACAAAGTATTTTTTTTGCGAAAAATTTAAGCGGAAAAGAAAAGAGAGAAAAAGGGAAGGGGAAAAGGGAATTTTTCGGCGCGAGAGTGTTTTTTAAAAGCAACCCTGCTTAAAAGCAGGGCTGGGATTATTTAACAATGCGTAAGAAAGAATTTTCTTCTTTAGCCGGTTTTTCTGCTTGAGGCTGGTTTTGTTCAAGGTAAAGTTGTTCTGCTTCAAACATGGCACCTTCACCATTTTCTCGCGCATAAATCGCAAGTGCCGCGCCCATAGGGACATAAATTTGGCGTTCTTGCCCATTAAAACGTGCGCAAAATTCAATAGCGTTTTCACCAAGATGTAAATTATTGGTTGCGCGCATAGAAAGATTGAGAATAATTTGCCCGTCTTGAACATATTCTGTTGGCACATTGACACCATAATATGTGGCGTCCACCAAAAGATAAGGGGTTAATTGATTGTCTACAATCCAATCATAATAAGCCCGTAATAAATACGGGCGTTTGGCTGAAAGGGGCTTTTGCATAAGAAAACCTTATTTTTCTTCCATAAAATTGCGTGGTGCATCTGAATTGATAGATTCTTGGAAAGAATCACGTTTAAAAACAAGATCCATGTAAGCTTTTACCGCTTTGCTGCCAGCACCAGTAAATTCAATACCAAGATTTTGCATTTTCCATAATAAAGGCGCCATGTAGCAATCGACAAGGCTAAATTCTTCGCTCATAAAATAAGGCGTAAAGCCTGCGGAAATAGCAAGAATTTGCTCTTTTAAGTATTTTTTCGCTTTATTACGTTCTGCGTCACTTTTACCAAATTCGGCCACTTTTAAATTGTGGAACCAAGTTTCTTGAATATCATGCATTAATTGGCGTTTTTGTGCGCGTTCTACAGGGAAAACGGGCATAAGCGGTGGATGCGGAAAGCGCTCATCTAAATATTCTAAAATAATATGTGGAGTATTAATGGACAGATCGCGATCCATTAAAGTTGGCACGGAACCTGCTGGATTTACATCCATTAAATGTTCATTAATGGTGCCAGAAACGACATTTTCTGTTTCGTAAGTTGCACCTTTTTCTGCAAGAACAAAACGCACTTGATGGCAGTAAATATCATCATTATTTGAAAATAACGTCATAACAGAACGTTTATTGGCAGCACTGGTCATCTTTTCCTCCGACGACTGAATAAAAATTAAAGATGGGTATTCTAGCACAAAATCCCTTTAAACGCAGAAAGGAAAGGTGATTTTGTGCAAAATTACTCACTAAATAGGGTAGGAATGGGACTTTTCAAGGGATTTCATTTTATGCAAAGCAAATTGTTGCGCATAAAATGCTAATTTTTCGCCATTAGGTAAAGTCAGATCGGGCGCAATATCAAAAAGCGGAATGATCACAAATTCTCGATTTAACATATCGTAATGAGGAACGGTTAAACGCGGTAAAGTGAAAATTTCATCATCAATTAACAAAATATCCAAATCCAAGGTACGCTCACCCCAACGGCGTAAACGTACGCGCCCTTGTTCTTTTTCAATGTTTTGCAGAGCATCGAGCAAAGCCAAAGGGGCAAGATCGGTTTCAAGTTCTGCTACGGCATTAACGTAATCAGGCTGATCTTGCGGGCCTAAAGGCGCACTTTGATAAAAAGGACTTACTTTTTTCAATGAGGTTTGGGGTAATCTTGCCAACGCCTGTAACGCGCTTTCTAATTGTGTTACAGGCGAAGCTAAATTACTGCCAAGAGCAATAAAAACGCGTTTCATCTATACGCCCTTTTTCGCATTAGGCTTAGAAAATTTTCGGCGCGAGTGAGAATTTCGGTTGCGATAATTTTTCTTGCCAGAAGATTTTCTCGGCTGTTTATTGATTAAAGCCGTACGTTGCGACTCATTACTTTGCTGGTATTCGTGCCACCATTTGGTTAATTCAATGGCCTCGCCCCCTTCAATTTCTGCACGCATAGCAAGCAAATCAAACCCAGCACGGAATTTGGCATGTTCAAAGGTTTTTTGCGCTTGTTTGCCTTGGCGTTTCATAAATTGTAGTTGCAAGCTCCAAATATCACGAATAACGGCAGTATGGCGACGTGGCGCACTAATTGCAGAGCATAAAAGGCTAAGAAGTTCATTTCCCGCTAAATTATGCGCATCGTGATTATTTAAGCCCCCTTCATTTTTTAAGACGTCCACTTTTTCTCGTAAGGGATACCAAAAGAAAGCGGCAAATAAGAATGCAGGATTAATAGGTAAATTATCAGCTAAACGTTCGTCAGTTGACGATAGCGCTTTTAAAATCATACGTTCAGTAAAATTATCCGCACTTTGGGTGAAAAAAGGCATCAAGGCTGGGAAAAGTTGTTCAAATAAACCATATTGGCGTAAAAGTTGATAAGTTTTCACCCCTTGACCTGATTGCAACAATTTAAGGCTTTCATCGTATAAACGCGCAGGCGGAATATTTTTTAATAAAGGTGCAAGGCGAGCGATAGGCTCGTTACTTGGCTTATCTAAAAAAAGATCCAATTTAGCCATAAAACGAATGGCTCGTAGCATACGCACAGGATCTTCGTGATAACGCAATTCAGGATCGCCAATTAAGCGTAATTTACCGGCTTTTAAATCGGCTAAACCGTTAAAAAAGTCAAAAAGTTGATTTTTACTTGGGTCATAATAAAAGGCGTTAATCGTAAAATCACGGCGAATGGCATCTTGTTCTAAGGTGCCGTAAACATTATCGCGTAATAACATACCATGTTCGCTTTGACGCGATTGGTTGCCACCATGATTTTCTTGATGATTCGCACGGAACGTGGCGACTTCAATAAATTCGCGCCCAAACATAATATGTGCTAAGCGGAAACGACGGCCAACTAAACGGCATTTACGTTGGAAAATTTGACGAATTTGCTCAGGACGCGCGTTGGTGGCGACATCGAAATCTTTAGGTTTTTTGCCTTGTAGAAGATCGCGCAAACAACCGCCGACTAAATAAGCTTCAAAACCATGAGCTTGTAATTTTTCGACAATTTGTAAGGCGTATTTATCAATTTTTTTTGGCGTAATACCATACTTGCTGGCATTTAAAATATGGGCTTGCGTGTGCTTATTGATCTGCGCTTTATTGGCTTGAGAGGCAATTTTTTCAGCCGGTTTTTTTTCGCTTATTTTAGGCGCAGTTTGCGTTGTTTTAGCACGTTTCCGCCAAAAATTTTTAATTAAAGTTAAAATAATAAGCTCCGAATTTTCAGGTAAAAGAACGACAAAAGGGGAGGCAAAACCTCCCGCTTGTCAAGGAATGAAGGCCTTAAGCCATCATTTGTTTTTCGCGAATTTCTGCAAGGGTTTTGCAGTCAATGCAAAGGTCTGCGGTTGGGCGAGCTTCTAAACGGCGTAAACCAATTTCTTCACCACAAGAATCACAGTAACCAAAATCGTCCATATCAAGTTTTTTCAAGGTACGTTCGATTTTTTTCAATAGTTTGCGTTCGCGATCACGCGTGCGAAGTTCCAAGCTAAATTCTTCTTCTTGGGTTGCACGATCAGAAGGGTCGGCAAAGTTTGCGGCATCATCTTGCATACGGTCAACAGTACGCGTACTTTCGGTGCAAATTTGTTCATGCCAAGCATTTAAAATCTTTTTAAAATGAAGAAGTTGATCATCACTCATATATTCTTCATCTTTTTTGGCATTGTATGGTGTGACACCCGCTAATGCTAGCAAACTTAACGATGATTTTTTAGTCATCTTTTCTCCTAAATATGGTTATTTTAAAGGTTATTATTACCTAGGGGTTTTTTAAGGGCGCTATAAATAGCAGAAGATTTTAAAATAAGCAAACAAAAATGAAAAAATAGGCAAAATAAATCTTAAAAATGTGATAAATATCGCAAAAAATCAGTACAAAATTTGAGTCATTCGCGGAAATTTTCCATACTGAAATGGAAAAGGAAAACCTGCGATGAAAACACCAACAATTAACATAATTTCAATAAGTTATCTTATCATTCTAGCCGGGCTAAGTTTGCTTTTTTTCCCCTTAGAGGCTTTTGTGACCTTGAAAACAACGGGCTACCTTCTTTGCCCTTTGTTGATGTTAAGTATCTTGGCTTGGAAAAAAAGAGTACTTTTTGTGCAAAACCTCAGCTTGTTGAGTAGTCTTTTTTTATTATTTTTAGCCTTTTTCCATGGGCAAGCTTTGCAACTTTGGCAACAGGCTGAAAATAATCTGGCGCACCCTTTTGCGACTACGACGGCTTTTTCTATTGAGAAAATTTATCGACAACAAGCTTATCAAACGGTGTTAGCGAAAATTCATGCGCCCTCACCTTACCAAAAGCAACGGGTTTATTTAAATTGGCCAGGGAAAGAGCGCCCGAAAAGCGGGGAAATTTGGTATGGCACGTTAAAATTACATCCGCTGGCTTCAAGGCTCAATTTTGGCGGATTTAACCGTCAGCAATGGTATTTTTCTCAAGGTATTACCGCATACGGCAGTGTGAAAGGGGCAAAGAAAATAGAAAATGCCCAGGCTTGGCGAGATAAAGCCTTAGAAAAAGCTTATGGACAAACTGAAAATTTACCTATGCAAGGGTTATTGCTCGCCTTAGGTTTTGGTGAACGCGCTTGGCTTTCAAAAGCACAAATGCAAATTTATCAACAAACCAACACGGCTCATTTAATTGCAATTTCAGGTTTGCATATTGGCCTTGCTTTTTTGTTAGGTTTTTATCTGGCAAGAATAGGGCAGTATTTTTTACCTCAACGTTGGATTTTTCCGCAAATTCCTTGGTTAGTAGGGCTGGCGGTCGCCTTTTTTTATGCGCTTTTAGCGGGGTTTGCCATTCCAACTTTTAGGGCTATTGTGGCTTTAAGTGTGATTACGTTATTACAGTTGCAACGTTTGCATTTAACAAAATGGCAATATTTTCCTTTGGTTATGGCTATTTTATTGTTATGCGACCCTTTTATGTTGCTTTCGAGTAGTTTTTGGCTCTCTGTTGGCGCGGTGTTCAGTTTAATGTTGTGGTACGAATTTGTGCCGTTATCTTTTTTTCAATGGCGAGGTCAACCTTTTGTTCAATCCACTCTAAAAAATGGGCAGTGGCTCATCAGTTTAGTGCATTTACAAATAGGATTATTGTGGCTTTTCACACCAATTCAGCTGGCTATTTTTCATGGTTTTTCTCTTTTTAGTTTAATGTGCAATTTAGTTGCCGTTCCTTTGTATAGTTTTTTGGTCGTTCCCTGTGTGTTAGGGGCCACGTTATTTTCTATTGATAGTCTGTGGCTATTAGCCAACAGCTTGGTTTTATGGACAGAAACAGGCTTAAGTTTGTTTCAAGAAGGTTGGTTTACGTTTTCCTTTCACTTCAAATGGAGTATTGCAAGCTTTTGTATTCTGTCTTTTTTGATCTTTTTGCTTTATCTAAAAAGGATCAAAAAGGCGTATTCGCACCGAAAAAAGGAACAAAGACTTGCAAAAATGGCCGTAACAGCGGTGGGTAAAAAGGCTTGGCCGATAAATATTAATCCCGAAGCCTTACCTTCTTTAAAGGTAATAAAACGCGGAATATTATTAACTTCCTTTTTGCTTCTTGTGCAAATAGGCGTGGCGATCCAAAACGAAATGGCGCAGAAAGACTGGCGTTTGACCATGTTAGATGTTGGGCAGGGCTTGGCTGTGTTGGTGGAGAAAAATCAGCGCGGAGTGCTATATGATACGGGGATTCGCTGGGGAAAAGGGCAAGGTGCAGGCAGTATGGCGCAGGTGGAAATTTTGCCGTATTTGATGCGTAATGGCATTGAGCTAGATCAAGTGATCGCAAGTCATGATGATCTTGATCACGTCGGCGGTGTAGCGGATATGCTACACACTTTTCCACAAGCTGTTTATACAAGTCCTTCTTTTAAAAATTACTACGCCTTGCAAGCAACAAATTTTCGGCGCGAATGTATAAAAGGTAAAAAATGGCGTTGGCAAGGCTTGGATTTTTCCGTTTTATGGCCAAAAAAGCGCGTTGCAAAAGCGAAGAATGAGGATTCTTGTGTGTTGCTGATTTCAGATGGGACACATCGCGTATTGTTAATGGGGGATGCGGATAAAAAAGTCGAGCGACAAATTTTAGCGCAACTGCCAAAAATTGACGTCTTACAGGTGGGGCATCACGGCAGTAATACATCAAGCGATCCGTTATTTTTACAAAAAATCAGCCCTAAGTTGGCGTTGGTTTCTGCAAGTCGTTGGAATATGTGGGGGTTACCTCGAAAAGAAGTACGAGAACGCTTTAAAGAATATGCGATACCATTACTTAACACGGCGGAACAAGGCGCAATTCAAGTGGATTTTGCTCAAAATGATTGGCGTTATCTTACGGCTCGTCATGCTTTTAGCCCATGGTATTCAGCTTTCGTTGGCGATGAGGTTCAAATCAATGTACAATAACGCACTTTTTTATAATAGAAGATGAGTTTATGCAAGATAAAGATCTCAGTACATTGCAAACCTTTAAACGTTTATGGCCAATTATTTCACCTTATAAATGGGGATTAGTTGCAGCAGGGATTGCCTTAGTAGTCAATGCGTTAGCAGATGCAAGTTTAATTCAAATGTTAAAACCTTTATTAGACGACGGTTTTGGGAAAGCGGATACCGACTTTTTGCGCTTAATGGCGGTTGTGGTTGTGGTATTAATTTTTTTCCGAGGTTGCTCTAATTTTATTTCGACATATTGTTTAGCTTGGGTTTCGGGGAAAGTGGTTATGCAACTTCGCCGAAATTTATTTAAACATTTAATGTATTTACCTGTGAGCTTTTTTGATCAAAATGCCACGGGAAAATTGTTATCACGCATTACCTATGACAGCGAACAAGTGGCCAATTCGGCTTCAGGCGCATTGACGACCATTGTGCGTGAAACCGTTTATGTGTCCTCTTTATTGGTGGTGATGTTTTATACAAGTTGGCAACTTTCTTTAGTTCTGTTTTTAATTGCCCCTATTATTGCGGTTGTCATTACTATTGTTTCCAAAACCTTTCGTCGTTTAGGTAAAAATATGCAAAATTCCATGGGGCAATTAACCGCAACGGCAGAACAAATGTTAAAAGGTCATCGTGTGGTGCTTTCTTTTAGTGGGCAAAAAGTGGAAGAAAAACGCTTTAATCATGTTAGTAATGATATGCGCCGTAAAGGAATGAAAGTGATGACAGCCGAGGCGATATCCGATCCCGTTGTGCAAATTATCGCGTCTTTTGCCTTAGCGGCTGTTTTATATTTAGCGACCATTCCGCAAATTATGACTCAGCATTTAACGGCGGGGGCTTTTACCGTTGTATTTTCTTCGATGTTAGCGATGATGCGTCCTTTAAAATCTCTCACTAATGTGAACGCTTCTTTCCAACGTGGTATGGCGGCTTGTCAAACTTTATTTGCCTTAATGGATTTAGAAACAGAGCGCGATAACGGCACTTATGAAAAAGAAGGCGCTGTTGGCGAGCTTGCTTTCAAACATGTGACTTTTACTTATAAAGGTAAAGAAACGCCGGCTTTACATGACATTAATTTTACCGTACCAAAAGGGAAAACCGTTGCTTTGGTGGGACATTCAGGTTCAGGTAAATCGACGATTGCGAATTTAGTTACGCGTTTTTACGATTTAGAGGAAGGCCAAATCACCTTAGATGGCGTGGATGTGAAAGATTATAAATTGGAAAATTTACGCCAAAATTGTGCGGTGGTTTCTCAGCAAGTGCATTTATTTGATGACACGATTGCCAATAACATTGCTTATGCTGCGGAAGATAAATATTCTCGCGCCGAAATTATTCAAGCGGCCAAAGCTGCGCACGCCATGGAATTTATTGAGAAATTAGAAAATGGTTTAGATACAGTTATTGGTGAAAATGGAATGAGTTTATCTGGCGGACAACGTCAGCGCTTAGCTATCGCCCGTGCTTTATTGCGTAATTCACCAGTGTTAATTTTAGATGAGGCCACTTCTGCGTTGGATACCCAATCAGAACGTGCAATTCAAGCGGCCTTAGAAGAATTACAAAAAGAACGTACGGTGCTGGTTATTGCTCATCGTCTTTCTACCATTGAAAAAGCCGATGAAATTTTGGTGATGGAACACGGACAAATTATCGAGCGTGGAACTCATCAAAATTTATTAGCACTAAACGGACGCTACAAACAATTACATGATATGCAGTTTAATCAATAGGACGCCTTATGGATTTTTGGTATCAGCGTAATGTTAAAGCGAGCTTAATCGCCTTATTATTATCGCCTTTTGCGCTAATTTTTTGGTTAATAAGTACCTTACGTCGTTTTAGTTTTAAATGGGGATGGCAAAAATCTTATCGTGCTAATGTGCCGGTGGTGATTGTGGGCAATTTATCGGTTGGTGGCAATGGAAAAACGCCGGTAACACTTTGGCTTGCAGAACAATTACAACAGCGCGGTTATAAAGTCGGTATTATTTCACGCGGTTATGGCAGTGAATCCGCTTTCTATCCGCGCTTGGTCAAAGGGCAAGATAATCCTGTGGAAGTGGGCGATGAACCGCTTCTTATGGCGCAACGCTTACAAATTCCCGTTTGTATTGGCGCTCATCGTCAGCAAGCCATTGGCTTATTACAAAAACATCATCAAATAGATGTGATTTTAAGCGATGATGGTTTACAACATTACGCATTACAACGTGATATGGAAATCGTTGTTATGGATGCAAAACGTCAATTAGGAAATGGTTTCTTATTGCCAGCAGGCCCTTTGCGTGAAACGCCTGCACGTTTAAAAGAGGTGGATTTAATTATCAATAATGGTGCTAAAACGCCTTTTAGTTCAGTGGTGATGCAGTTAAAAGCGCAATATGCGGTCAATTTAGTCACGCAAGAAAAACGTCCTTTAGAGGATTTTGCCCAGAAAGAAGTTAATGCTTTTGCCGGAATTGGCAATCCTGCACGCTTTTTTAATATGTTGGAAAAAGTAGGGATAAAAGTCATAGAAAAACAAGCCTTTGCAGATCATCAAAAGTTTGATGTTGCATCGTTACAGCATTTTTCTTTTCAATGTCCTCTTTTTATGACAGAAAAAGATGCCGTAAAATGTCGCGCTTGGGCGAAAGAAAATATGTGGTTTGTTCCAGTAGATGCGCAAATTCCTGCCGAGCAAGTGGCATTATTTTTTCAACAGTTAGAACAGAAAATTTTAGCTTATAAGGAGCAAAAAGCATGAATTTTACCGTCATTATTCCCGCCCGTTATGCCTCAAGTCGTTTACCTGGAAAACCTTTATTAGATATCGCAGGTAAACCGATGATTTATCACACTTGGAAACAAGCGCAAAAAGCGGGTGCTGAGCGCGTTATTGTGGCAACGGATAATGCCAAGATTGCCCAAGCGGTTGAGAATTTTGGCGGTGAAGTTTGTATGACCGCGGAAAAACACAATTCCGGCACAGAACGTTTAATGGAAGTGGTGGAAAAATTACAGCTGTCACAAGATGAAATTATCGTTAACGTGCAAGGCGATGAACCGCTTATTCCCCCTGAAATTATTCGTCAAGTTGCGGAAAATTTAGCACAAAATACTGCGCCGATGGCAACCTTGGGCGTGAAAATTGAAGAGGAAGAAGAGCTGTTTAATCCCAACGTGGTGAAAGCGGTGGCCAATAAAGAAGGCTATGCGTTATATTTTTCGCGTGCGCCAATTCCATGGCAAAGAGATAATTTTGCTCTCGCGCCGAAAAAATTTCCGCTTGAATGGCAAAATCAATATTTACGTCATATTGGTTTATATGCTTATCGCGCAGGCTTTATTCAACAATATGTGAGCTGGCTTCCAAGTCCATTAGAGCAAATGGAAAGTTTAGAGCAGTTGCGAGTTTTATGGTATGGGGAAAAAATTCATATTGCGCGTGCGCTAAAAACACCAGCAGTTGGGGTGGATACGGCGGAAGATTTAGCGAAAGTTCGCGCAATTTTAGAAAAGACTCATTAAGGAAAAAACATCTCGCGCCGAAAAAAGGGAGAAAATTTTCGGCGCGAGTGGTTTATTTCTCGTACCAAATTTTATTGATAAACCAACTGCGCAAACCATTTGGCGTTTGCACCTTAATTTCATCATCAACGCTTTTGCCGATTAATGCCCGCGCGACGGGGCTATCAATAGAAATCCAATGTTGCGCAGGGTTAAATTCATCGCCCCCGACAATACGGTAATTTTGCTCTTGTCCTTCTTCATCTTCCAAAGTAACCCAAGCACCGAAAAAAACTTTGCCTTCTTGTTTCGGGTGATAATCCACAATTTGCAAGGCTTCTAAGCGTTTTGTTAAAAAGCGCACGCGACGATCAATTTCACGTAAACGGCGTTTACCGTAAATATATTCAGCATTTTCACTGCGGTCACCTTGCGCTGCTGCCTCTGAAACGGAACGGGTAATTTTAGGACGTTCTTCTTTCCATAAAAATTTTAATTCACGATCTAAGGTTTCGTAACCTTGACGCGTAATGTAATTTGATTTTGCCATAAGGGATTTTGCTTTAATTGAAAAAGAAAATAATGATACCATAGCCCAAGCCCTTGGCGCGGAGCCTAGGGTATTTTTTTAGCCAAAAGGAAGAAGAACATTATGCAAAATCAAGCTATTTCTCAAATTATTGCTACCGAGCTTAAGGTTTCGGCAGTGCAGATTCTCGCCGCTATGCAATTATTAGACCAAGGCAACACCATTCCTTTTATTGCGCGCTATCGCAAAGAAGTGACAGGCGGTTTAGATGATACCCAATTACGACATTTTGAAACGCGTTTAATTTATTTGCGCGAGTTAGAAGAACGTCGTCAAAGCATTTTAAAAGCGATTGCGGAGCAAGGAAAACTCAATGCAGAATTAGAGGCAAAGATTCTTGCCACGCAAAGTAAAAATGAATTAGAAGACTTATATTTACCTTATAAACCTAAACGTCGTACCAAAGGGCAAATCGCCATTGAAAATGGCTTAATGCCTTTAGCGGAATTATTATGGCAAGATCCAAAAAAAGACCCAGAACAGGAAGCGGAAAAATTCGTTGATGGAGAAAAGGTTCTTAACAGCAAAACGGCCCTTGATGGCGCGCGCTATATTTTAATGGAACAGTTTGCACAAGATGCAAGTTTAATTGGGAAATTACGCCATTATTTGAAACAACATGCGGTTTTAGAAGCAAAAGTTATTGCGGGTGAAGAAGAAAAAGGCGTGAAGTTTCAAGATTATTTTGCTCATCAAGAAGCTTGGAAAAATGTGCCATCGCACCGCGCATTAGCGATGTTGCGCGGACGTAATGAAGGGGTGCTAGCGTTAAGTTTAAAAGAAGCAGAGCAATTAGAAGAGCATTTACATAAAAGCCATTGCGAAGAAATCATCCGTCAGCATTTAGGCGTCATTTTTGCGGGTAAACCGGCGGATAAATGGCGAGAACAGGTGATAAGTTGGACATGGAAAATTAAGCTTTCTTTACATTTAGAAACAGAATTAATGGGCGAATTACGCGAAAAAGCAGAAAATGAAGCCATTGATGTCTTTGCTAAAAATTTAAAAGCGTTATTAATGGCCGCGCCAGCGGGTGCGAAAAATACCATTGGTTTAGACCCAGGTTTACGAACAGGGGTTAAAGTTGCGGTGGTGGATAATACGGGGAAAGTGTTAGCCACAGAAACTATTTATCCACATACGGGACAAGAAAATCGCGCAACACAAGTTTTAGCCGGTTTAATCCAACAATTTAATGCGCAGTTAATCGCGATTGGTAACGGTACGGCATCACGAGAAACGGAACGTTTTACCAAAGATGTCATAAAAAATCTTACGCAAAAGCCACAAATTGTCGTAGTGAGCGAAGCGGGCGCTTCGGTTTATTCAGCCTCAGAATTAGCGGCCCAAGAATTTCCAAATTTAGATGTATCACTGCGAGGGGCGGTATCTATTGCGCGCCGTTTGCAAGACCCATTAGCAGAATTAGTGAAAATTGAACCTAAAGCCATTGGTGTTGGGCAATATCAACATGATGTGAATCAAAGCCAATTAGCTCGTAAATTAGATGCCGTAGTGGAAGATTGTGTTAATGCAGTCGGCGTCGATTTAAATACGGCCTCAGTGCAGTTATTAGCGCGCGTTGCGGGTATGACAAAAACCTTAGCGCAAAATATTGTGGCCTATCGTGATGAGCACGGTCGTTTTGAAGATCGTAACCAACTTAAGAAAGTAACTCGATTGGGGGCAAAAGCCTTTGAACAATGCGCGGGATTTATGCGTATTGCGAACGGTAAAAACCCACTTGACGCATCAGGCGTGCATCCCGAGGCTTATCCTGTGGTAGAAAAAATTTTACAAGTTTGTCAACAATCAATACTTGACATTATGGGAAATATAGGTAAATTCAAAGAACTTGATGTAAAACAGTTCACAGATGATCAATTCGGATTACCCACCGTTCAAGATATTTTCAAAGAACTAGCAAAGCCAGGACGCGATCCTCGCGGTGAATTTAAAACCGCAACATTCAAGGATGGTGTTGATGAGCTTTCTGATCTTGAAATTGGCATGCAACTAGAAGGTACCGTAACCAATGTAACGAACTTTGGTGCATTTGTGGATATTGGTGTTCATCAAGACGGCTTAGTGCATATTTCAGCCTTAGCCGATAAGTTTGTGGAAGATCCACATCAAGTGGTAAAAACCGGTGATATTGTAAAAGTAAAAGTACTTGAAGTGGATATTAATCGTAAACGCATTGCCCTAACGATGCGCTTAAATGACAAATCTCACCCTCAAAGTACACGCCGTTCCACTCAAGCGACGAACGTAGATACGTCACGTCGTGCACAACATCACAATGCGAATCACGCTATGGGCAACGCCTTTGCGGACGCATTGAAGTATTGGAAAAAATAATTAAGGTATTTCTATGAATAAGAACGTTTTCGTTGTTGGGTTTATGCTCTTCGCCATCTTTTTTGGTGCAGGCAATTTGATCTTCCCTCCTAAACTTGGGGCGGAAGTTGGTTTAGATTTTTGGCCAGCCATCTTTGGTTTCGTCATTACAGGCGTGGGCTTACCGTTACTCGGTATTGTTGTCGCTGTTTTTTATAAAGGCGGTTATAAAGATGCCTTAAAACAAGTGCATCCATGGTTTGCATTAGCCTATTTAATTGGTATTTACTTATCTATTGGTCCGTTCTTTGGTGGTCCTAGAACTGCGGCAACCGCATATGAAATTGCAGCCGTGCCATTTTTAGGTGAAGCGAGTGATTTATCACTATTTATTTTCTGCTCAATTTATTTTGCAATTGCTTTATGGCTTAGCTTAAATCCAAACAAACTCGTTGATCGAATTGGTTCTGTGTTAACGCCTTTATTGTTAGTTTCACTTATTGCGTTAATTGTAAAATCATTTATGTTATTAAATGGTGAACCTTCAGTAGCGGTGGAAAAACCAATTAGTGATCCACTTTTCACAGGGATTTTAGAAGGTTACTTTACACTTGATGCTTTAGCTTCTGTTGCCTTTGCGGTATTAGTCATTAATGCAATTAAAGGGAAAGAAACGCCAGCTAGTTCATTACAAAAACAAACAATTTACGCAGGTATCATTGCCGCAGTTGCATTAGCACTTATTTATGTTTCTTTAGGTTGGATTGGTAACCATTTAACTTTAGAACATAATGCAGACCAAAACTTAGGTACACAAATTTTAAATGCGGCTGCAACACTTTCTTTCGGCGAATTAGGTCGAATGATGTTAGGCTTAATCGTAACATTAGCTTGTTTAACAACAACCGTAGGTCTTGCAACTTCTGTAAGTGAATACTTTAACGAAATTTACCCACGTATTTCCTATAAAACTTACGTTGTTATCTTTACAGTAGTGAGTTTTGGTGTGGCGAATGTAGGTTTAAATGCGGTAATTAGTAAATCTGTATCAGTATTATTAATCTTGTACCCAATTTCCATCACAATGATTTTAATGCTTTTAGTGAATTTATTCTTCCGTTTACCAATTGTTTGCTTCCGTTTTGCTTTAGGTTTAATTACGGTAGAGTCAATCATCTCAGTTTTAGGTAAAGGTTATATGGATGACATTTTGAATCAATTCCCATTAAAAGAATACTCAATGGAATGGGTTCCTGTAATGTTAATTGGTATCGCGTTAGGTTACGCATGGCGTATGGTTCGCGCTCCAAAAATCCAACAACATATTGAAAAAGCTTAAATAAGCTGATAAAAAACCGCTGAATTTTCAGCGGTTTTTTTATTTAAAAATTTAATTCGCGCCGAAATTTTGCAGGTGAGTGAGCGCTTTTTTAGCCTGTTTTTCAGCTTTTTTTTCTTGGCGACGTTTTTTGAAAAAGTTGCTTAATTTTGCACTGCATTCTTCCGCTAAAATGCCTCCGCTAATTTCCACAACGTGGTTCATTTTATAATCATCAAAAAAATGAAAACGTGAACCTAGCGCGCCAGTTTTATCATCATAGGCACCGAAAACAACGCGTTTAATTCGGCTATGTAAAATAGCCCCCGCACACATGGTGCAAGGCTCGAGCGTCACATAAAGAGTACAATTTAACAGGCGATAATTTTGTAAAACCAGACCACCTTGGCGTAAAGCCTGCATTTCGGCGTGAGCGGTGGGGTCGTTTTGAATAATGGAAGTATTAAAACCTTCCGCAAGAATATTGCCTTGCTCATCAACTAACACCGCACCTACGGGAATTTCCCCTAAAGCCATCGCTTTATCCGCGACCAACAATGCTCGACGCATCATTTCTTCATCAAATAATTGGCTCATAAAAATAAAATTAGACTGAAAATGGATATTTAATTGCTTCGTGGCATTGATAGCCCACGACTTTAAAATCATCCGTTGTGACCCAAGTTTCTAAATCTTTTAAAGATTTAATGTCTGGATTTATTTCCAAAGTAGGTAAAGGTAAAGGCTCGCGTTTAAGTTGCACATCTCGCATAAGAGGCAATTGATCTTCATAAATATGCGCATTAACAATTTTATGGAAAGCCATACCCGGTTTTTTCCCCGTAATTTGCGCCATTAAAGCCAGCAGGGTATAGACTTGCACTTGGTTAAAATTAAGGCCAAGTGGTACATCGCAAGAACGTTGATAGCTGGTTAAATACAAGGTATCGCCCAATAAAGAAAAGGTATGCGTGTGCATACAAGGTCGTAAACAGCCGAGTTCAAACTCACCAGGATTATAGAAAGTTAAAATTTCTCCGCGATCATCGATACCTTGGCGTAAATTATCGACAATTTTTTGTAACTGATCGAGATGCCCGCCCGTGGGTTTTTGCCAACGACGCCCTTGAACCCCATAAACGCGTCCCATGTCATCGGTACCTTTACGGTGAGGATTTGCGAGCCAAGCTTGATTTTCGTTCGCGTTAGCATTCCAAGTATTACAGCCAATGGCACGGAAATCTCCCGCATTGTCGTAACCTCGCAAATAGCCTAATAATTCAGCAATAGCGGCTTTCCAAAAACTTTTGCGTGTGGTAATTAAAGGAAATTCACCTTTGCCAACGTTATAGCTTAAGTCGGCATTAATGACGGTTAAACAGCGTTTCCCCGTACGTTTATTTTCTACCCACACGCCGTTATCGACGATGCGTTGACATAAATCAAGATATTGTTGCATAGTTCTTCCTTATTATTTTTCTGCGTTTTTCGTTAAGACAGGGTCAAGTCCCATTTTATCTACGTTTTTATACACATAGATCATCATACAAAGCCCAAGTAACATCATTGGGGTGGATAGAATTTGTCCCATGGAAATATGATGGCCAAAATACAAACCTAATTGTGGGTCTGGTTCGCGGAAAAACTCTACGATAAAGCGGAATAAACCGTAAAAAATTAAGAATAAACTGGCCACCGATCCGGTTGGGCGCGGTTTTCGAATAAACCAATTTAAAATACAAAAAAGCACAAAACCTTCTAAAACGGCCTCGTAAAGTTGAGAAGGGTGGCGTGGTAAATAACCGCCAGAAGGGAATAAGACCGCCCAAGAGACATCGGTAACACGTCCCCAAAGTTCATCGTTAATGAAATTTCCTAAGCGACCGACCCCTAAACCGAAAGGAATTAAAGGCGCAACAAAATCAGCCGTTGCCCAAAAGCTACGTTTTTGAGCGCGCGAGCTTAAATACATCGCAACAATCACCCCAATTAGGCCACCATGAAAGGACATTCCGCCTTCCCATACTTTGAATAAATACAAAGGATTTTGTAGGAAATAATCCCATTGGTAAAAAAGCACATAGCCAATTCGGCCACCTAAAAAGACCCCAAGAAAACCGTAATACATTAAGTTTTCAACTTGTTCCGTTGTCCAAACGCCTTTTGAGCGTTTTGCTCGCGTTGTCGCTAGCCAATAGGCGAAGCAAAAGCCAATGAGGTACATAAAACCGTACCAACGAAAAGAAAGCGGGCCTAAATGAAAAAGGACTGGGTCAATTTGTGGAAAAGACAAAAATGAAGATGACATAGATTTCCCTATCAGTAATTATTTTAAAAACATATCAATGGCGATCACAATTAAAAGGCAAGCAAAATAGCGTTTTAAGGTTGGAACGGGTAATTTTGCTACGGCTTTAGCCCCTAATTTTGCAGTAAAAAAAGAAGCTAAAGTAATGCCAATTACCGCCGGTAAATAAATGTAACCTAATGAATAATTTGGTAAATTTGGCACATTCCAACCATGTACGATATAACTTAAGGTACTGGCTAAACCTAAGGCCATAGAGCAAAAAGCTGAAGAGCCAATGGCTTTTTTAATAGAAACACCGCGAGAATTTAAAAAAGGTACGGTAAATCCGCCCCCGCCAATGCCCGCGGAACTTGCGGCCAAACCAATACCGACGCCACCTAAAATAGCCACCGCGGGGGTTAAAGGTTTATTTTGTTGCGCTTGTTTAATAGACATAAACATTTTCACGGCTAAATAGGTAATGAGTACGGCAAAAATTTTAATCGCAATATCGCGATCTAAGTGGCTTATGAAACTGCCTGCAATATAAGCGGTAACCATTAAACTTGGCGCTAAGTATTTCAAGGCTTGCCAATCAATATTGCCTAATTTGTAATGTCGCTGAGTTGAGGCAAATGTAGTAATCACGATGGTGGCAAAGGATGTGCCAAGCGTTACACTCATGAGCATTGAATCAGGTACGCCAAGGGTTGGCAGTAAATAAACCAACACAGGCACAATGACCATTCCGCCCCCAATACCAAATAAACCGGCTAAAAAGCCCGACAAAGCACCAAGCAGTAAAAAGCCAACAAAAAAAGCCAAAAAACTAAACATTTGCGGAATCTCCTTTGTAAATGCGATAAGGGCTTCGGCGCAATTTATGACTCGCACCGAATTTTTGGCTTGTTTTCGTTTCTTCTTTAGCACGATGAATCCAATGCTCTTGGTCGAACAGAATTTGCGCAAACTCTTTCATCGCTCGGCGATAAACATCGCGTTTAAAAGAAACGACTTGGCGCACGGGATACCAAAAACTTACCCAACGCCAGCCATCAAACTCTGGGGTTTTTGTCGTTTGCATATCAATGCGTTTTTCATCGCCAACTAATTGCAATAAAAACCAACGCTGTTTTTGCCCAATGCAAACAGGTTTGCTGTCGTGGCGCATTAAGCGTTTGGGTAATTTATAGCGTAGCCAATATTTTGACACGTACAAAATTTTAACGTCTTGCGGTTTTAAACCCACTTCTTCGTACAATTCGCGATACATCGCTTGTTCAGGGGTTTCTTGTTCGTTAATGCCCCCTTGCGGGAATTGCCAAGAATTTTGCCCATAACGTTTAGCCCATAAAACTTGCCGTTGTGCATTACAAATTACGATGCCCACATTCGGACGATAGCCGTCAAAATCTAGCATTTTTTGCCCCTTTTAATGTGTGTCTGAACGCCAAGTGACTTGCCAACAATTATGAATTTTTGGATTACGCTCAAAATCTAATGGCAAGGTTTTTTTAGAAATTTCAACAGCTTCTAAACCTAAGTTGGCTAAAGCATCGAAATCCATTTTAAAGCCACGTTTATTATTTGAGAAAATAATCGTGCCGTTTGGACGCAAGATACGCGCTAAATGGGCAAAAACTTTGCCGTGATCGCGTTGAACATCCCAGCTATCTTCCATACGTTTAGAGTTGGAAAATGTTGGTGGGTCGATAAAAATTAAATCGAATTTTTGCTCGCATTTTTCTAGCCATTGCAAACAATCTGCTTGAATAATGCGATGTTTACGACCGGTTTGTACGTCGTTTAGAGCTAAATTTTGTTCTGCCCAATTTAAATAAGTGTGCGACATATCAACCGTCGTTGTTGATTTTGCGCCACCTAAAATAGCATGTACCGTGCCTGCGCCTGTGTAAGCAAAAAGATTTAAGAAATCTTTATTTTTTGCCATTTCACCTAACATTTTGCGTGTTTTGCGATGATCAAGGAAAAGCCCGGTATCTAAGTAATCCGTTAAATTTACCCATAATTTTGCGCCATATTCATTAACATAAAAATATTCGCCTTTGTGGGCTAATTTTTCATATTGATTGCTGCCTTTTTGCTTTTGACGGGTTTTTAAAATTAAATGATTGGTTTCAATTTCCATCACAGCTAAAGTGGCGCTAATCGCATCGAGTAAGCGTTGACGCGCTTTATTCGCATCGACATTTTTTGGTGGCGCATATTCTTGAATTACGATTTGTTCGCCATAAACGTCCACCGCCAAGTTATATTCAGGTAAATCAGCATCATAAATGCGGTATGCTTCTAAGCCTTCTTTTTTTGCCCATTTTTCAATTTTTTTGCGATTTTTTTGCAAGCGATTAGCAAAGTCTGGCGCAACTTGTGAATTTTTTTCAAAAGTTAAAGGGCTGGTATCGTCCGCATTTTCCTGACGTAGGGCTGAAATTTGATAATTTTTTTGTACACAATCAAGCGGGCCATTTTTCGCTTTAAATTGGCGATGAGAACGCATACGAATGCAATCAAGTAAAGCAGGTTCGCTACTAAAAATAGAGGCTTGCCAGTGAGCAAACTCTTTTTTCAGTTTTTGCCCGAAAACAGAATAAAGTGCGATTAAAGCTGGGGTCGTGCCTAAACGTTCCCCATAAGGTGGGTTACAAATAACGGTACCTGTTTCGCTTAAACCTGCGCTCACAGCGGGATTTTTGAGCGCGGCAACATCACTTTGTTGCCAAGAAATTAACTCACCGACGCCGGCTAATTCAGCATTTTTTTTCGCTTTGGCAATCACTTGATGATCTAAATCCGCGCCGAAAAAATGGCATGAAAGGCTATGGACTTTATTTGCTTTTTCTACGGCAAGGGCTTTTTCTTGCGCCCAAGCTTGCGCGTTATGGCCTTTCCAATAATCAAAGCCCCATTGGCGACGATATAAATTTGGTGCAATATCCGCTTCCATTTGAGCCGCTTCAATTAACAAGGTGCCAGAACCACACATTGGGTCGACTAAAGGTGTGCCTTTTTGCCAACCTGAACGAAGAACGATGGCGGCGGCTAAAGTTTCGCGTAAAGGGGCTTTCCCAGCGCCTGAACGATAACCGCGTAAATGTAAGGCTTCGCCACTTAAATCGAGGGATAAAATAAAATCATCGCGGTTTAAATAAGCATGAATGCGGACATCAGGTTGGTTTTTATCTACGGTTGGACGGGCAAAACTATTACGTTCAAACCAGTCAACAATCCCGTCTTTTACACGCATAGCGCCGTATTGAGTGTGACGAATTTCTTGGTTAGTACCGTTGAAATCCACAAAAAAAGTGCAACGAGAGTCAAAAATATCCTGCCATTTTTGGCTCACAACGGTGGAGTATAAATCTAAGTCACTGAAAATTTTAGTTTGGACTAAGGGTAATAAAATACGCGAACTTAGGCGTGACCAAAGGAGCGTACGGTAAAGAGTGGCATCATCGGCTTGATAATGTACGCCACCTTGCGCAACACGACATTCTTGTGCGCCAAGTTGGCTTAATTCGGTTTTTAAAAGTTCTTCAAATCCACGCGCTGTGGTAGCAAAAAGTTGTTTCATAAATCATTTAGGTCTTTTGTCAAAAATTCGCTGGATTATAGCAGAGAACCGCCTTTCACAATAGAGGAAAGAGGGAAGATTTGGGAATTAACTCAGGCGATGGAAAATTCTTAAAACTAAGGCAGAGGTTGCGTTAAACCTAAGGCCTAGAAAAATGAACTCGCACCGAAAAATGGGGGAATGAAAAGTAAAAAGGGCGCCAAGCGCCCTTAATATTAAGTTGAAAGATTAGTTTTTGAAAATCACTTCATTTTTTGGATTGTATTTATCTGCTTGTACAGGAGAGTGTGCTTTGATGTAAGATTTAATCACATCAGCATCGATAAAGCCTGTATCGATAAAGTTGATTTTCGGATAACCGTCCCCGCCACGAGCGTTAAAGCTTGGAACAGTGAAGGTATACATTTTGTTTGGTTGTACAGCGCGACCGTTAATTTTCACGTTATGTACCCCATCTTTTTCAACAACCATAGAAATATTTGGTGAGAATTGTGGGTATGCACCAGAATCCACAGATTTTGTTGCCACAACATCTAAATATTTAATTAAAGATTTACCGTCCATTTTCGCTTTCGCAATGGTGTTACCAAATGGTAAAACTTTTAAGACGTCTTTATAAGTTAAGCTACCTGGTTCGATAGAGTCGCGCACACCGCCTGAGTTCATAATACCGAAATCGGCATGTACTTTCGCAGCTTGAGCTTCAGCAATAAAGCGACCTAAGTTGGTTTGTTTAAAGCGAACAACGTTACGATCGCCCATAAATTTACCTTTTAAATCACCCACTTTTACTTGTAATGCTTTTGTTCCTTTATCTTGGTAAGGTTTTAAGAAGTTCAGCATTTCTTGGTTTTCTTCAATGCGTTTGCCTACAAGTTTGCGTTCTTTTTTACCATCAACAACGACTTTTTCTGTTAAGTTAACAGGAATTAAGCGATAGTCTTTTAATACTAATTTACCGTTGTGGTAGTTAAAATCCGCACGACCTACGTATTTACCCCATTCGTAAGCTTGAACAATCCATGTACCGTTTTGACGGTCTGGACGGCAAGCTGCACCTGGACGGAAGTTTTTGTCGTAAGTTTTTAAATCTTCGTTCATACAAACAGGGTTTTGAGAGTGACCACCAATGATCATATCAACGTAGCCTGCAGGTAAAGAGCGAGCGAGTGTCACGTCACCTGGTGCATTTACACCGTGGTTTGCATCGTGATAGTGTCCCATGTGAGTGATAGCGAAAATTAAATCTGGATGTTCTTTCGCTTTAATTTCAGGAACTAATTTTTTCATTACTTCCACAGGGTTGCGGAATTCTAAACCTTTTACATATTCAGGATTACCAATTTTCATGGTGTCTTCGGTTGTTAAACCGATAACGGCGATTTTAATGCCATCGCGTACGAAAATTTCATAAGGTTTGAATAATAATTTACCTGTTTTTTGGTCGTAAATATTCGCAGATAAGAATGGGAAATTGACCCAATCTTTTTGTTTCATTAAGGTAGATAATGGATTATCAAACTCATGGTTACCAAGCGCCATAGCATCGTAACCTAATTTTGCCATACCTTTAAAATCTGGCTCAGCATCTTGCATATCCGATTCAGGCACGCCTGTATTGATATCACCACCAGAGAAAAGTAAAGAGAAACCTTTGTTATCTTTTACTTCTTGACGAATGTTATCAATTAAGGTTTTACGCGCTGCCATACCATATTCACCGTATTTATTTTGCCAGAAATGGCCATGGTGGTCATTGGTGTGCATAATGGTAAAATCTTGCCCTTGGTGGAAAGCAGAACAGCCGACTAAAGTGGTACTTAACACTAATAAACTTGAAAGGGTTAGTTTGGTTTTCATTATTCACCTCTTTTTTGATGGAAGAAATAAAAAGTATAAAAAAGGCCAGCACAAGGTGCTGACCTAAAAATTATTTCACGCGAGAAACGTATTCACCGCTACGAGTATCAACTTTGATCACTTCGCCAATTTGTACGAATAAAGGAACACGCACAACAGCACCAGTGCTTAATGTTGCTGGTTTACCACCTGTTCCTGCCGTATCGCCTTTAAGACCTGGGTCAGTATCAACAACTTCTAATTCAACAAAGTTTGGTGGGGTCACAGAAATAGGTTGGCCATTCCAAAGTGTTACGATACATTCAGCTTGGTCTAATAACCATTTTTCTGAATCGCCGATGGCTTTCGCATCTGCTGCGATTTGTTCGAAAGTTTCTGGGTGCATAAAGTACCAGAAATCTTCGTCTTTATAAGAATAAGTGTAATCAGAATCCATTACATCGGCAGCTTCTACAGTTGTGCCAGATTTTAAAGTAATGTCTAAAACTTTTCCTGAGATAAGTTTACGAATGCGAGTACGAGTAAATGCTTGACCTTTGCCTGGTTTAACAAATTCATTTTCTACGATTACGCAAGGCTCGCCGTCTTGCATAATTTTTAAACCCGGTTTGAAATCCGTGGTGCTATAAGTCGCCATAATTTCCTCAATGTTAGCGTTCTATTATAAAGATGCGTATTTTAACCCGTTTTTTATAAAAATCGCAAAAAAATTGTGAAAATTGCCAAGGAGATCACAAAAAATTTTTTTTTAATTTTAAAGAAAAGGGATTTTAAGGAAAATAAAGAGATAAAAAAATGCGCAAGTAACTATTTTTATTTATTGAAATTCTTCTTAAAACAGCTAAACTTCTGACATTTTTTACTTAATTTTAGGCAGATTATACAGGTGAAACTTTCAAAAAAACAGCGCGTGCAAGGTGTGATGCTTTTTAAAGCGTTTTTAACGGAAACTCAGGGGGTGTATGCCATTATGATGGTGTTGTTGAGTTTCTTTCTTATTGGTTTTATTGCCTTGGTTGTGGATGGAAGTGGTATTTTGCATGACCGCACACGTTTTACTCAAGGTTTGGAGCAAGCGGGGCTTTTTATTACGGCAGAAAATAATAAAAACCGTAAACCGGCTGTGCATAGTAACCCAGAAAAACGTGATTATGAGGTGATGAAAACCATCACTCGATCCTATTATTTGCCTGCAAGTTATACCAAACTTAGCGATAGCCAAATTCCAACAGATTTTAAGCTAAAACCAAATCAGTTGCATTGTGCGGATAGCCTACAAGATGCTTATGCCTTTAATTGTCAAGAAATCGGTAAAACAGGCAAAACAACCTGTACGGTTAGTGGGGCTTTTTGCCGTCCATCATGGCTTTATTTAGGTTCTGATGCGCAAAAATGGGCCTTAAGTTTTGATCGCACCACAAAAATTGCCAAGAGTTTGAATTTTGGTAAGCGAAAAGGAAATAAAGAAGAGGAAAATGACATTCCAACCATTGATATGATTTTTGTAATCGATTTATCATCTTCAATGGGGCGTTCGTTAACGGATGGGAATGTAGACGACGATAATCCAGCTAAATTAACTCTTGTAAAAAACACATTAAAAAAATTAACGGATATGATGTTGGCGAATAAGGATAATAAACAACATAGAATTGGCCTTATTGGCTTTAGTACCGCAGCTCAACTGCCTTTTAGTGATAAGTATATTTTCCCATATAAATATTACAATGAGAGAGAAGCAAGAAGGGATTACTATCGTGCGATAGATAGTGAAAATGTAGATATTGAGGAAACATTTGAAATGATTGAAAACTTTAATGGCAGTTTTTTAGATGACGGTCCATTTAAGGATTCTGTAACATTAAGTGAAAATCGAGTACCAAGATTTAAAATTCCTTATCATAAAGAATTTTGGTATCAAATGAATCCAAAAGATATTAAGCAATTACAGAAAGATGTAGCGAGTGTAGAAGAACAAGGGGAAACCTTATCAAGTAGTGGCTTAATTCTGGCCGCCAATGCGATGTTTATTCAGCCTCGCACCGAAAAAAATAAAAAACTTAAACGGATTATTACCATTTTATCCGATGGTTCAGATAATAATAGTGAGATAACACCTTGGTTGCTTAATCCTGAAGGACATAATAAATATATAGAAAATAACCTATGTGGTGTGATTAAGAAGAAATTAAAAGAAAGCACCAAGGAAAAACCAGAAATTAATTTTATTGCATTCAATTATGATAAGAATGATCAAAGGGCGATAAAACAAAAAGAAGATTGGTTAAAATGCGTCGGTGATAAGCATTATTTTACAGCAGATAATGCCGATCAGCTTCTTAAAGCATTTATTAAAACCACAGGTGGCGCGGTAGGTTTTACCGATGAAGTGGGCTTTATGGAATAATTAAGGCAAAACCCTTTGTTTTTACAAAGGGTTTTTTTATAGGAGGTTTAAACGGAAGAAAGCGCGATGTAAGCAAACAAAAAATACAGGTCTTTTATATGCTTATTTTTCAAAATCCTGTATAATACGAGCCGTTTTTTTTACTTGATCGAATGAATAATAAAATCCAGCGGTTTTATTGCGATTAAGTCCTTAATTTTCAATTAAATAGGAAGAAGAAATGAAAAGAGCAGTAATTACTGGCTTTGGTATTATTTCAAGTATTGGTAACAACAAAGAAGAAGTTTTAAGTGCGTTAAAACAAGGAAAATCAGGCATTGAGTTTGTGCCAGAATTTGCCGAAATTGGTATGCGCAGTCAAGTTGCAGGGACCATTAAATTAAATCCTGCTGAACTTATTGATCGCAAAAAACTTCGTTTTATGGGCGATTCAGCCGCTTACGCTTATTTAGCGATGCAAGAAGCTATTGAAGATGCCAATTTAAGCGAAGACGATGTTTCTAACCCACGCACAGGTCTTGTTATTGGTGCAGGTACAGGTTCTGCCCATAACCAACGCGTTGCTTGTGAAGCTGTACATGGTCGTCGTGGCGTGCGAGGCATTGGCCCTTACGCAGTAACAAAAACCATGGCATCAAGCGTATCAGCTTGTTTAGCGACACCATTTAAAATTAAAGGTGTGAATTACAGCATTAGTTCAGCTTGCGCAACTTCAGCGCATTGTATTGGCCATGCACTTGAATTAATTCAATTAGGCAAACAAGATGTTGTATTTGCAGGGGGCGCTGAAGAGCTTTCTTGGGAATCCGCTTCTGAGTTTGACGCAATGGGGGCGGTTTCAACCAAATACAACGAAACCCCAGAAAAAGCTTCCCGTGCTTATGATGCAAACCGCGATGGTTTTGTCATTTCAGGCGGTGCAGGCGTATTAGTGGTCGAAGAGTTAGAACATGCCTTAGCGCGTGGTGCGAAAATCTACGCGGAAGTTGTAGGCTACGGCGCAACATCTGATGGTTATGATATGGTTGCGCCAAGCGGTGAAGGCGCTGAACGTTGTATGCAACAAGCTTTAGCAACGGTAAAAGGTGAAATCGATTACATCAACGTACATGGTACTTCAACGCCTGTGGGTGATGTGAAAGAATTAGGCGCAATTAAAAATGTCTTCGCTGAGAAAAAACCTGCGATTTCTTCAACAAAATCAATGACAGGTCACTCATTAGGTGCGGCAGGCGCACAAGAAGCCATTTATTCTGTTTTAATGTTAGATAACGATTTTATCGCGCCAAGCATTAACATCGAAACCTTAGATGAAGCTGCGCAAGATATGAATATTATCACTGAAACGCAAGAACAAGCGGGCTTAAAAACCGTTATGTCTAATAGCTTTGGCTTTGGCGGAACGAATGCGGCTTTAGTATTTGAAAAATACAATGCAGAAAAATAGTGAAAGAAAATAAAAGAAAAAGGACGCTAAGCGTCCTTTTTTATTGCCAGAAAATTTAAAACAAAAAGGCCCTCGCGCCGAAATTTTTGCCGACTATTTTTCGGTGCGAAGATAAAAAAAATCGCCCAGCAAGGGCGATTTTATCAGCAAAAGGAAAACTTATTTAGAACTGGTACTTACCGTTGTGCGCTGTGCGCGACGACGTTCAAGTTCAGTTAAATGACGTTTACGTAAGCGGATAGATTCTGGTGTTACTTCCACTAATTCATCATCATCAATAAATTCTAAAGCTTGTTCAAGAGTTAAAGTGATAGGCGTAACTAAAGAAATCGCATCATCTTTACCTGAAGCACGAGTATTGGTGAGTTTTTTCGCTTGTAACGCATTAACCGTTAAGTCGTTGGTACGGCTGTGAATACCGATAATTTGACCTTCGTACACTTCGGTTGCGTGTTCGATCATGAGTTTACCGCGTTCTTGTAAGCCCCAAAGTGCATAAGCCAGTGCTTTACCTGTTGCGTTAGAAATTAAAACGCCGTTTTTACGTTGGCCAATTTCGCCTGGTTTAATATCGTCGTAATGGCTAAAGCTTGAGTAAAGTAAACCAGTACCTGAAGTCATAGTCATAAATTCGTTACGGAAACCAATTAAACCACGGCTTGGAATAACGTATTCTAAACGTACACGACCTTTACCGTCTGGGATCATATCGCGCACTTCACCTTTACGAATACCTAAAGCTTCCATAATTGCGCCTTGGTGTTGTTCTTCGATGTCGATAGTCACTTGTTCAAATGGCTCTTGTTTACGACCATCAATTTCTTTGAAAATAACTTTCGGACGAGAAACCGCTAATTCATAGCCTTCACGACGCATATTTTCAATTAAAACAGAAAGGTGTAATTCACCACGACCAGAAACGCGGAAAGCATCAGGATCTTCTGTTTCTTCAACACGCAATGCCACGTTATGAACTAATTCTTTTCTTAAACGTTCTAAAATTTGGCGAGAAGTTACGAATTTACCTTCTTTACCACAGAAAGGCGAAGTATTTACGCAGAAATACATGGTTACAGTAGGTTCATCAACGGTTAACGCAGGTAACGCTTCCACGCTATTAACATCACAAACTGTATCAGAAATATTTAATTCACCAAGACCTGTAATTGCGATGATGTCGCCTGCAGTCGCTACATCAACTTCGTAACGTTGTAAACCTAAATGGCCTAAAACTTGACCAACTTTTGCGTTACGTGTTTTGCCTTCTGCATCAATGACAGTCACGTTTTGGTTTGGTTTTACGCTACCGCGTTTAATGCGACCAATCCCGATAACACCAACGTAGTTGTTGTAATCTAATTGAGAAATTTGCATTTGGAATGGCGCGTCAACTTGAACGTCAGGAGGCGAAACTTTTTCCACGATAGCTTCAAATAAAGGCGTCATATCTTCAGCCATATCTTCGTGGTCTAAGCCTGCAATACCTTTTAAAGCAGAAGCATAAATAATAGGGAAGTCTAATTGTTCGTCCGTAGCACCAAGGTTAACGAAAAGGTCGAAAACTTGATCCACAACCCAATCAGGGCGAGAACCTGGACGGTCAACTTTGTTAATAACAACGATAGGTTTTAAACCGTGAGCAAAGGCTTTTTGTGTTACGAAACGAGTTTGTGGCATTGGGCCATCGAAGGCATCAACCACTAAAAGTACGGAATCAACCATAGAAAGTACGCGTTCTACTTCACCACCGAAGTCCGCGTGTCCTGGAGTATCCACGATGTTAATGCGGTAATCGTTCCAGTTAATGGCGGTATTTTTTGCCAAAATAGTAATACCACGTTCTTTTTCAATTGCGTTAGAGTCCATAACGCGCTCATCGCTATCGCCACGATTTTCTAAAGTACCAGATTGTTGAAGAAGTTTGTCAACCAAAGTTGTTTTACCATGGTCAACGTGCGCAATAATTGCAATATTACGCAATTTAGATGTATCGATTGTTTGTGTCATTTGAGTTATCTTATTCAAAAGTTATGAAATTCAGCCGTGCTTTTCACGATTTGGTCGTGCTTAAAATACCGCCGAAGGATGAAAAGGCGCAAATTATACTTTATTTTCGGGCAATCTGCTAGAAAATAAACAAAAAGAGTGGAAAGTTTTCCAAAATTCACTTTCAACAGGAATTTTTACGGAATTAGTGGGAAATTTCATAAATTACTCTATAATGCCAAAATTGTTCCCCCTAAGAAAAAGAGGATTATTTATGCCTAATGCGCAAGCAATTGAAAAAGTATTTGCTTTAATTAAAGAAAACGATATTAAATTTGTGATGTTACGCTTTACCGATTTGCAAGGTAAAGAACATGGGGTGTCGATTCCCGCCTCATTGATTGATGAAGATGTCTTTGAAGATGGCAAAATGTTTGACGGTTCTTCCGTTGAAGGTTGGAAAGCCATTCATAAAGCGGATATGTTATTAGTTCCAATGGCAGAAAGCGCCGTTGTTGACCCTTTCTTTGATATTCCAACCCTTTCTTTACGTTGTAATGTTGTGGAACCAGACACCATGCAACATTATAGCCGTTGTCCTCGCGCGATTGCGTTACAAGCAGAAAATTACCTACGCTCAACAGGCATTGCTGATGAAGCTTTAGTAGGGCCTGAACCTGAATTTTTCTTATTTGATGATGTGCGCTTTGAAGTGAAAAATAACAGTGTTATGCACCAAGTTGACGATGTCGAAGGGGTGTGGAATAGCGCTGAACGTTACGCAACAGGAAATAAAGCAAATCGTCCTTTATATAAAGGGGGGTATTGTGCTGTAGCACCGAAAGATCATTCCCAAGATTTACGCAGTGAAATGTGTTTAATTATGCAAGATATGGGCGTCGTTATTGAAGCGCATCACCATGAAGTGGCTACCGCAGGGCAAAATGAAATTGCTACAAAATTCAATACATTAACCTTAAAAGCCGATGAAACACAAATTTATAAATATGTGGTAAATAATTCTGCATTAAATGCAGGTAAAACGGCTTGCTTTATGCCAAAACCGATTACGGGCGATAACGGTTCAGGTATGCACTGTAATATGTCTTTAAGCAAAAAAGGTAAAAATATTTTCCAAGGCGACGGTTATGCTGGTCTTTCTGATACAGCACTTTATTTTATCGGCGGAATTATTAAACACGCAAAAGCCTTAAACGCATTTACCAACCCAAGTACAAACTCATACAAACGTTTAGTGCCAGGATTTGAAGCGCCTGTTTTATTAGCTTATTCTGCAAGTAACCGTTCTGCTTCAATTCGTATTCCAGCGGTGACATCACCAAAAGCCATTCGTGTTGAAGCGCGTTTCCCAGATCCATTAGCCAACCCATATTTAGCTTTTGCGGCATTATTAATGGCAGGGATTGACGGTATTCAAAACAAACTTCATCCAGGCGATGCGATGGATAAAAACTTATATGATTTACCGCCAGAAGAATTAAAAGATATTCCAACGGTTGCAGGTAGCTTAGATGAAGCCTTAAATGCTTTAGAAGCGGATCGCGAATTTTTACAACAAGGCAATGTATTCTGTCCAGATTTCATTGATGCCTTTATTCAAGTGAAACGTAAAGAAGTACAACGTTTAAATATGACGCCACACCCAGTGGAATTTGAAATGTATTACTAAGTTTCAATGTAATAAAAAAGAAAAGTCAAAGAAAAGCCGTACTAAAAAGTACGGCTTTTTATTTTTTAGCTTAGCGCGCGATTTTTTGGTGCGAGTGCAAATTATTTTGCCCAAAAACGACTTTCGTTATTGTACACATCTAAAAATAAACCCAAAGGCGGACGTTTCGCCGGCTGTTTTTCATAACGCTCATTATATTGTTCAAAATCCCCTTGCGCATTTAAGTGATACTGCGTGTCGTTAGGTGTAACAATCACATTCCAGCGATAATTGCCGGTTAAAACCCAATTCGGTTCTTTTTGTAAAGGAAGTAAATTTTGTCCTTGACTGTAATCACGACTTGGATTTTTCACTTTAAAAAGTTGTTGCATTAAGGTTGGAACAAAATCTAAGTGACTGGTTAATTTATGAATTTTCCCATGATTAAAATCTGGTGCGAAGACAATAAAAGGCACCTGAGTTAAAGGGCGCGAGAAATCATTGAGGCGCGCTTTTTCGCTTTGTTCTTTGAAAGTATAGCCATGAGTGCTGGTTAAAATAACCCAAGTATTTTGCCAATCAATATGACTGAAAAGTGTTTTTAATTGCTCGTCAAATTGCGTTATGGCATTTTGATAGTCTTTTTGAGATAAATGTTGAGGCAAAGATTCATCAATAAACAAAAAGCATGGCGTTTGGCATTGAGGCAGAGTTTTTAATTGATGAAAACGTTGCTGTTCCTTAGCTTTGAACATCACTTTTTGCATGAAATGATTTTGTCGACGGTCTTTAAAGTAATATTGAAGATCGTAATGATAAGCACGCAAGGTTTGCAGTAAAACAGGGGAAATTTTTTGTTGCGCCATACTTTCGCTGTAATCTGCAGATAAGCCATAAAATAACCCAAAAAGCCCTGTTTTAGATGTATTGCCACTGCTGTAATGATGGCTAAATTCTGTGCCTTTTTGCGCAAGCAAGGCGCTTAAAAACGGCATATTTTCTGCATTAAGGCTATCTTGTCGCCAACCGCTTAAATTAAACAAAATAATATTAGGTAAATGGGCGCTCGCACCGAAATTTAGTGGTGCTTTAGGGTAGTCCACTTTTAATGAGTCCGCTCGGCCTTCTTCTATTATTTGTTGATTGAGTTTTGCTTTGTTAATAAAACCATGTTTTTCCAAGAAGGTGCGCGCGGTCATCGGATAAGAAAGCGGGAAGTTGGATTTTTGCATGGTAATAGGGCGATACAAAGTCGCGTCAGCCCAAGCGTACATTAAATGAAAGGCTAAAAAACAAAGAAGATAAAAAAGCCCAACGCCTTTTAGCCAGCTTTGTCGTTCTAAACTGCGTAATTTTTGCCAAGACCAACGTGAATAGAGCATTTGCACAAGTAAAATCAAAGGCATAAAGGCAAAGAAAAGTTGCCAACGGCGAGCTAATTCACCATTTTCTGGATTAACGAGTAAATTCCAAACTAAACTGGATAAGTGTAAATGAAAGCTGGCGAAAACTTCGCTATCCACTAACACTAAACTTAAACCGACGGTGGCGAAAATCACCGCCACACCACGGAAAGTGCGTTCATTTTTTAAAAGAAAACTTAACGGGAAAAGAATGAGTAAGTAAAAAGCAAAAACGATAAAACTAAAATGACCCAGTAAACTGATAAAAAAATACACTTTTCCTAAAAGTGTATCTGGCCAATCGATTAAAAATGCGTAACGCCCACCAAGCAAAATAAACCACAAGCTATTAAAGAACACAAACCAATGTCCCCAAGTGATTTTTTTGGCTGTATTTTCAATATATTGACGGCGATTTTGGCTGTTAATCATACATTTTCCCGAAAAGTGATTATTTAACGGATTTAAGCAGAGCCTCAGCGAAAGCTTGCGCTAAAGCTTGACCTTGTTGTTTACCCACTTGGGTGGTTAAAAGATGTGTGGTCATATTGCCTAACACGATTAAAGATAAATCGGTTGGTGCTTGATGTTTTTCTAGCACTGCGACCATATCTGCTAAAATTGCATTGACTTCGCTGTCTTTAAATTTAGATTGTTTTGCCATTGTGTTTCCTATAAGAAAAGCCCGAGATGGGCGTTGTGATAAATTCTGCTAATACTAGCATATTTTGCGAAAAATACGGTTATAATAACGCACTAAATTTTAGCAAAAATGAGAAATTTTATGAGTATTTTGGTCAAACAAGCGGTTTTACATCAACTTGAAAAGCAAGAAAATCCGCAAACGTCCTTAGAAACACCCTTAATTATTAGCCCACATTTACGTCAAGCATTACTTCTCATTACGCCGGCTGTGGAGCAAATGATGTTGCAACTGCATCAATGTTATCAAGGAAAAGCAAAAGCCTATGGCGTTTTTCAAGAGCAATCCGTTTTTGCGCAAAAACTGAACCAATGGCTAGAAAAAGAACAGGATTTTTTAAGTTTTAGTCAACAATCGGCAAAACTTTTAGCGCAAGAATTAAGTCAATATTCTTTTTCTTCAGACGGCACATTTATTTTTTGCCAATATAATTTTCTGGCAACGGATTATTTGTTTATCGCTTTGTTGGATAGTCGCGCCAGTATGTTGGTGGACGACAGTTTAAACATTCAGCCAACGCAATATTTAGATATGACGAAGTTTGATATTGCTTGTCGCATTAACTTAACAGAGCTACAACAAGACGCCCAATCTTGTCGTTACTTAACGTTTATCAAAGGGCGAGTAGGGCGCAAAATCAGTGATTTCTTTATGGATTTTTTAGGCGCAGAAGAAGGTTTAAATCCGAAAGCGCAAAATCAATGTTTATTGCAAGCGGTCAATGATTTTTGTCAGCAAGACGAAAAAGCCAATGAGCAAGAAATCAAAAAGCAGGTGTTTCATTATTGCGCAGGGCAATTAAAAGCAGGGGAAGAAATTGAAATTAGTGAACTTTCTGCACAAATGCCTACTCTAAACGAAAAGTCTTTTGCGAATTTTACTCAAGAAGCAAACTATGATTTGGCACCGTCCATTCCGCCAGTGCGTAATAGTTTGAAATCCTTAACGAAATTTTCTGGTTCAGGCAAAGGCATAAGCTTAAGTTTTAATGCAGAGTTACTTCATAACCGCGTAATTTGGGATGAAGAAAACGATTGTATTACCATTCAAGGCTTACCGCCGAATTTGCGAGACCAACTGCAACGGGCAAAATAAGCCATTTTTACTTGGCGAAATACAGTGCTTTCCGCTAGAATTCGCCTCAAATAAACCAACAAAAGGTGCAATTTATGCAATTAAAAAACGTTTTTCCAATTTTATTTTTAGCCTTGGGCTTAACGGCCTGTTCAAGCGTGCAAAAAGTGGTGTATCGCATTGATGTGCCACAAGGCAACTATTTAGAAGAAGTGCAAGTCGCGAAAGTGCAAAAAGGCATGACAAAAGAACAAGTACAATATTTGTTAGGAACGCCCGTATTAGAAAACCCATTTAACGACAGCAGTTGGTATTATGTGTTTATGCAACAAAAAGCTTATCAAGCCCCGGAACAATACACGTTTACGGTAAATTTCGATAAACAAAATAAAGTGACGGATTTTATTTTAAGTAAAGCCTTACCTAAAGATCCTAAAGCGGGGGTGAATAACACCATCATTAGCACCAAAAAGGTTCAACCGAAAGGCTCACTCTTTAATTGGTAGCCTTAAGCGCTTAAGATAAGACAACCACTCGCGCCGAAATTTTGAGAGCAATTTTTCGGCGCGAGTTTTTTTTTGCAAAAAAATTCAGTCTGTTCTTTCCCCTAAAGAGCGGTTCTTCTTGTATAATCGTGCGGTTTTAACACTCGTAAACAGGTAAGGGATACAATGAAGACAAAAACATTTTTAGGGATTCACGATTTCACCAAACGCTATATTGACTGGGTTATTCGCTTAGGGCGGGTAAAATTTTCTTTACTCGGTGTTGTGCTATTAGCCCTTTTTGCTTTGGTGGTACAAATTTTATTAAGCCTTATCTTTATTGGGCAAGTGCATTTACCGGATATTTTGCGTTCTATTTGTTTTGGTCTTTGTTCCGCGCCTTTTGTGGTGTATTTCTTCACTTTGCTTGTAGAACGGTTAGAACGCTCACGTTTACGCTTAGCGGCGTTGGTGGATAATTTACGCCACGAAATTTCTGATCGTATTACTGCGCAAAAACGCCTTTCTGAAGCGCTTTCAACGTTGGCGCAAAACCATCGAGAAAAATCCGCCTTAATGGCGACAATTTCCCATGAATTACGCACGCCTTTAAACGGGATTATTGGTTTAAGTAGCATTTTGTTAGATGACCAATTAACGGAAAGTCAGCGTAATTACTTGCAAACCATCAATATGAGTGCCGTCGCTTTAGGGCATATTTTTAGCGATATTATTGATTTAGAAAAAATTGACGCAAATCGTATTGAATTACATTACAAAGAAACGGACGTGCCACGTTTTATTCATGATATTGCGAATTTTGCGACCTTGATGACACAACAACGAAAATTGTCATTTACCTTAAATTATCCTACCAAATTCCCTCACTGGTTAATGTTAGATAGCGCGCGCTTAAGCCAAGTTTTATGGAATTTAATCAATAATGCGGTGAAATTTACCCCAGAAGGTGGGATTACCTTAGATTTTGAAATTCGCGGTAAAAATGAATACGCCTTTATTATTAAAGATACGGGCATTGGTATTCCGAAAAATGATTTAGCGCATATTTTTGATATGTATTATCAAGTGCAATCAAGTGGCTATAAACCTGCTGGAAGTGGTATTGGGCTTGCCGTGTCAAAAACCATTGCAAATTTAATGGGCGGGGATTTAAGCGCACAAAGTGAATTAGGCAAAGGTTCAACGTTTACCGTAACTTTCCAAGCAGAAAAAGCGGAAAAACCGCTTAAAGGCATAGAAAAATTGCCCGCAACGCTACGTATTTTATTAGTTGAAGATATTGAAGTGAATATTATTGTGGCAAAAGCCGTTTTGGAAAAACTCGGTTATTGTGTTGATGTCGCGATGACAGGGCGTGATGCCATTACTATGTTTGAGCAAAACGATTACGATTTATTGTTATTAGATATTCAATTACCGGATATTTCAGGTTTTGAGGTTGCACAGCATTTACGAGAAAACTACGAAAATGGCGTTTATGATTATTTACCGCCAATGATTGCCTTAACGGCGAATGTGATGCAAAGCAAAGCAGAATATCGTCGTAAAGGTATGGATGATGTATTGCGAAAACCGCTGGAAGTGGAAGATTTACTTGCCTGTCTTTTATATTATTTTGATGATGAATTTAATGCTTCAATGGCTTGTGAAAAATATCCTTGCTTACAAGGAAAAGAAGAAAAAGACGAAGATAAAGAAAAGTTTGCTCACTTAACAACGCGATTTGATATTGCTCGTTTACAAGAATTGATTGAAATTCTAGGTCGTCCTTTTGTCGAAAAGAATTTACAGCTTTTCTTTGAAACCATGCCTGAATATTTAGCTGAGCTGGATTCAGCTTACCAGGCTTATCAACAAGACCCAAGTGCTATGAGCCAAGTGGGGAATGTTGCGCATAAAATTAAAGGGGCAGCCGCTTCTGTGGGCTTAAAACGTCTTCAAGAATTAATGCAACAAGGGCAAAATATCGAAAATAGCGAATGGCCAAGTCAAATTGCTAATTGGATTAAGGAGTTACATTCTTGCTGGCAAGAAGAAGTCAGAGAATTACAAGCTTGGTTACGCACCTTATAAGGTAAAAGACAGTAAATTTTTGATAAAGTCCTATCTCTTAGGCAAAAACTCTGTATAATGAGCGGACTTAATTTTCCCGTTGGCGTGCGGCTATCAAAAGTAATTTAGCTTTTTCGTTAAAATATCGCATCGAGAATGCGGTATTTTTTTAGATTATTTTTGCTAGTCGCAATCGGAAAAATTAGGTCTTTATTTAAAATTAACAAAGGATTTTTTATGACTCCGATTGTAAAACAATTTCAATACGGTCAACATACCGTAACATTAGAAACAGGCGCTATTGCGCGTCAAGCTACTGCTGCTGTTATGGCAAGCATGGATGACACATCGGTTTTAGTTTCCGTTGTGGCGAAAAAAGACGTAAAAGAAGGGCAAGACTTTTTCCCTTTAACCGTTAACTATCAAGAAAAAACTTACGCAGCAGGTAAAATTCCTGGCGGATTTTTTAAACGTGAAGGTCGCCCATCTGAAGGTGAAACATTAGTTGCACGTTTAATCGACCGTCCAATTCGACCACTTTTCCCAGAAGGTTTCTTTAATGAAATCCAAATCGTTGCAACCGTGATGTCGGTTAACCCACAAGTTAGCCCAGATTTAGTTGCGATGATTGGTGCTTCAGCGGCATTAACGCTTTCTGGCGTACCTTTTAATGGCCCAATTGGTGTGGCGCGTGTTGGCTTTATCAATGGTCAATTCGTTCTTAACCCAACAATTAGCGAACAAAAAGTAAGCGACTTAGATTTAGTTGTGGCAGGGACAGAAAAAGCCGTACTAATGGTGGAATCTGAAGCGAAAATCTTAAGCGAAGAACAAATGTTAGCCGCTGTGGTTTTTGGTCACGAACAACAACAAGTTGTTATCAATGCCATCAATGAATTTGCCAAAGAAGCGGGTAAACCACGTTGGGATTGGCAAGCACCAGCAGAAAACACAACTTTAATCAATCAAGTTAAAGCGTTAGCAGAAGAACGTATTGGTGATGCTTACCGTATTACTGAAAAACAAGCACGTTATAGCGCAATTGATGAAATTAAAGCTGAGGTTGTGGCGAAGCTTCAAGAGGAAGATGAAACCTTAGAAGCAAATCAAATTATTGATATTATTACAAATATTGAAAGTGCAATCGTTCGTAGCCGTATTTTAGCAGGCGAACCTCGTATTGATGGTCGTACTAAAGATACGGTGCGTGCTTTAGATATTTGTACCGGCGTTTTACCGCGTACTCATGGTTCTGCGTTATTTACTCGTGGTGAAACACAAGCATTAGCCGTAGCAACTTTAGGTACAGAACGTGATGCACAAATTATTGATGAATTAACAGGTGAACGTTCAGATCACTTCTTATTCCATTATAATTTCCCTCCTTATTCTGTGGGTGAAACAGGAATGATGGGGTCACCAAAACGTCGTGAAATCGGTCATGGCCGTTTAGCAAAACGTGGTGTTTCTGCGGTTATGCCAAGCGTAACTGAATTCCCATATACAGTACGTATTGTTTCTGAAATTACAGAATCTAATGGCTCATCTTCTATGGCTTCCGTTTGTGGCGCTTCTTTAGCCTTAATGGATGCCGGTGTGCCAATTAAATCTGCTGTTGCAGGTATTGCAATGGGCTTAGTGAAAGGCGAAGAAAACTTTGTTGTTTTAACGGATATTTTAGGTGATGAAGATCACTTAGGTGATATGGACTTTAAAGTAGCGGGAACTCGTGAAGGCGTTACTGCACTACAAATGGATATCAAAATTGAAGGTATCACGCCAGAAATTATGCAAATTGCTTTAAATCAAGCGAAAAGCGCACGTATGCATATTTTAGGCGTAATGGAACAAGCGATTCCTGCGCCACGTGAAGAACTTTCAGAATTTGCACCACGCATTTATACAATGAAAATTGATCCGAAAAAAATCAAAGATGTTATTGGTAAAGGCGGTGCAACCATTCGTTCATTAACCGAAGAAACGAATACTTCAATTGATATTGATGATGACGGTACAGTGAAAATTGCAGCAACAGATGGCAATTCAGCCAAAGAAGTGATTGCACGTATTGAAGACATCGTAGCGGAAGTAGAAGCAGGTCAAATTTACAAAGGTAAAGTGACACGCTTAGCAGATTTCGGTGCATTTGTAGCAGTATTAGGCAATAAAGAAGGCTTAGTGCATATTTCACAAATTGCGGATGAACGCGTAGAACGAGTAAGCGATTACTTACAAGTTGGTCAAGAAGTTATGGTTAAAGTAGTGGAAATCGATCGTCAAGGTCGTATCCGTTTAACGATGAAAGATATCGAACCAACACAAAAAGTTGCAGAAGAAAACACTGCTGAATAATTTGTAACAACAACATACAGAAAATTAAGTCGCTCTATATCGCCAAAGCGCAAGCGACTTGATTTTCTGCTTTTTATTTTAAAATAGACAAACCCTATCGGCACTTTCTAAAGCCGTTATCTTCGTTTCATCTATTTACCATTCGAGAATATTTAATGACAGAAAATCAATTAACTTTTAATGACTTAGGCTTACCTGAGTTTATCCTTAACGCTGTTGCGGACCTTGGTTTCACCTCTCCTTCCCCAATTCAACAAAGCTGTATTCCTGCACTCTTAGAAGGTCGCGATGTATTAGGTATGGCGCAAACAGGTTCAGGTAAAACTGCGGCCTTCTCATTACCACTTTTAACTAAAATTGATGCAGATAAAAAATACCCGCAAATGTTAGTGATGGCACCAACGCGTGAACTTGCGATTCAAGTGGCTGACGCTTGCGAACAATTTACAAAATACGCCAAAGGCTTACGCGTAGTGACCTTATACGGTGGTCAACGTTATGACATTCAATTACGCGCTTTACGTCAAGGTTCACAAATTGTGGTCGGCACACCAGGTCGAATTTTAGACCATATTCGCCGTGGCACATTAGATCTTTCTCATTTAAAAGCGATCGTATTAGATGAAGCGGACGAAATGTTACGCATGGGCTTTATTGATGACGTAGAAACGGTGATGGCAGAATTACCAAGCGAACACCAAACTGCGCTTTTCTCTGCCACCATGCCAGAGCCAATTCGCCGTATCACGAAACGCTTTATGCAAGATCCTCAAGAAATCAAAATTAAAGCGACAAACACCACCGCACCAGATATTACACAAAGCTGTTGGTTTGTTCGTGGTTTTCGCAAAAACGAAGCCTTATTACGTTTCTTAGAAGTAGAAGATTTCGATGGCGCGATTATTTTTGCTCGTACCAAAACAGGCACAATGGATATTACCTCTTTATTAGAACGTAACGGTTTTCGTGCTGCGGCATTAAATGGTGATATGACGCAACAAGCGCGTGAACAAACCTTAGATCGTTTACGTAAAGGCCATTTAGATATTTTAGTGGCAACAGACGTTGCAGCGCGTGGTTTAGACGTTGAACGTTTAAGTTTAGTTGTAAACTACGATATCCCACAAGATGCTGAAAGCTACGTGCATCGTATTGGCCGTACAGGTCGTGCGGGACGTGCGGGACGTGCAATTTTATTCGTTGAACCTCGTGAACGTCGTTTATTAGGCAATATCGAACGCTTGATGAAAAAACCAATTGATGAAGTTGCTGTACCAAATCACGAAGTGTTACAAGCTACGCGCCGAAAAAAATTCGTAGAACAAATTACCAAACAACTTGAACATAAAAACTTGGAAGAATACCGCAGTTTATTAGAAGATTTATTCACGGCAGATCAAGACCAAGAAGATATTGCCGCTGCGATGTTAATGTTGTTACAAGGTAAACAAAAATTAATTTTACCAGCAGACCCAGCTATTGAACGCGGACGTCGTGAACGTCATGACCGCCAAGATCGTCGCGATAATGAAAACCCACGCTCGCGTGAACGTCGCGGTTACGGTAATCCAACCCCAATGGATTTATATCGTATCGAAGTAGGCCGTATGGACGGTGTTGATGTGCGTCATATTGTTGGTGCGATTGCAAATGAAGGCGATATTAGTAGCCGTAACATTGGTCACATTAAATTATTTGATGAGCATGCAACCGTTGAATTACCACAAGGTATGCCAAAAGAGCTATTAAAACATTTCGCAAAAACACGAGTATTAAATAAACCAATGCAAATGTCTTTTGTGGGTGAAGCGAAAGGCCAAAGTTCCCGTAATGAACGTAGCGGTGAACGTAAATTTGGTGATCGTCGTGGTCGCGGTGAGCGTAAATTTAACGATAAAAAACGTTCATTTAAAGAACGCGGTCGTCGTTAATCGCAAAGCTTAAAGAAAAACATCCGCCTTGGCGGATGTTTTTTTATGGCTGAAACAGCATTCGCGCCGAAAAAATAAATTTCGGCGCGAGAGTTAACTTAATTCCTCTAAGCGGTTTAAAATTCGCTTATCTGAAATAGGATAAGCCGTACCTAATTGTTGAGCAAAAAGATTGACGCGTAACTCTTCAATCATATAGCGAACATCTAAAATTTCTTTTGGAATGGCTTGAGATTTCGGTAATTTCGCCAATAAAGTTTGGTAGGCTTTTTGTACATTTTCCACCTTCAACATGGCCGCGCGGTCACGATTGACATCTAAACTTAATTTATCAATACGTTTTTGAATGGCATTTAAATAGCGTTTTAAATCTTTTAAACGCTCATAGCCAGTATTCGTGACAAAGTTTGGATAAATTAACTGGCTAATTTGTTGTTTGATATCAGAAAAAGCAAAAGCCATAGTGAAATCTAATTTCCCTTTTAAGCGTTTATTCACCGCAAAACTTAAAGTTAAAACTTCTTCAACTTGTTGAGCAATATCGACAGTCGTTTCGTTTAAATGCAGACGAATATTATCGCGCAGAGCCTGAAATTGATCTTCTTGCCAAACTACGCCACCAAAATCTGCAATAAGTTTATCCACAGCGCAAGCAATACAATCATCAATTAAATCAATCACATTACCAAAAGGCGTGAAATATAAACCGAGTTTCGCTTTATTAGGCAGTTTCTCGTGTAAATATTTAATTGGCGATGGCACATTTAACAGCAATAAACGGCGCAAGCCTTGTTGCATCGCTTGTTGTTGTTCAAACTCAGTTTCAAAAAGTTTAATCGCGACACTTTCTTTTTCATCCACTAAAGCGGGAAAGGCGCGCACGGTAAAGCCCGCTTTTTGCTGTTCATAACATTGAGGTAGGGCATTAAAATTCCAAGAATGAATGCCTGAACGTTCAATATCATCATCAGCAACGGCGGATAAACTTTCTTGAATTTTATGTTTAAGTTGCACTTTAAGGGCATCTAAATCCATACTTTCGGCAATTTTTTTCCCTTTTTCATCGACAACGCGGAAAGTCATTTTTAAATGACTGGGTAAATTCGCTTTTTCCCATTCTTCTTTTTCCACTAAAACGCCGGTCATACGACGAAATTCATGGCTTAAACAGTCAAGAAGTGGTTTGTCTAAATTCGTTGCGCGCGCTAAAAAAGCTTCGGCATAATTAGGCGCAGGAACAAAATTTCGGCGCAAAGACTTCGGTAAGGATTTAATTAAACTGACCACAAGCTCTTGGCGTAAGGCTGGAATTTGCCAATCAAAGCCCGTTATTTCAACTTGATTTAAAAGCGCTAAAGGAATATGAACCGTCACACCATCGGCATCTTTCCCTGGTTCAAATTGATAACTTAAAGGCAGTTTTAAATGGCCTTGATACCAGAAATTAGGAAAATCTAATTCGTTAAGATTGTCTTTATCTTGGGTTAAAAAGGCTTTTTCAAAATTCAGTAACTCAGGCGTTTGACGTTTTGCCTGTTTCCACCATTTATCAAAATGCGCTTGAGAGACAACCTCAGCGGGAATGCGCTGGTCGTAAAAATCAAATAATTTATCGTCATCAACTAAAATATCTCGTCGACGAGTTTTATGTTCCATTTCTTCAACTTCCGCAATTAAACGGCGATTTTGATGGAAAAATTGATGTTGCGTATGCCAATCCCCCTCAACTAAGGCACTGCGAATAAAAATATCACGACACACTGCGGGGGCAATTTGAGCGTAATTTACCGCACGTCCGTTCACAATCGGCACGCCATAAAGTTTCACGGTTTCACTGGCCATCACCGCACCACGGGATTTTGACCAATGAGGTTCTGCGTAACTGCGTTTTACTAAATGTTGGGCTAAAGGTTCAATCCATTCTGCTTCAATTTCAGCGACCATTCGTCCCCAAAGTTTCGTGGTTTCTACTAATTCCCCAGCGATACACCATTTAGGCTGTTTTTTGAAAAGTACAGAATTAGGGAAAAGGCTAAATTGGCTATTACGCGCACCTAAATAACATTTTTTATCCGTGATTTTTTGCCCGATGTGGGATAAAAGCCCCGTCAGTAAGGCGCAATGAATTTGCATATAAGGCGCAGGCGTTGAGTTAATACTTAAGCCCATTTCACGCACAGTTAAGCGAATTTGATGATAAATATCTTGCCATTCGCGCACGCGTAAATAGTTTAAAAACTCTTTTTGGCACATACGGCGAAATTGATTTTTCGTTAAGGCTTTTTGTTGCGCTTGAAGGTAGTGCCATAAATTTAAAAAGGCTAAAAAGTCAGATTTTTTATCTTTAAATCGGCCATGCAGTTCATCGGCATGTTGTTGTTTTTCTTGCGGACGTTCTCTCGGGTCTTGAATGGAAAGCGCCGAGACAATAATCATCACTTCGTGCAAACAAGCATTTTTTTCTGCGCTTAAAAGCATTTTCGCCAAACGTGGATCGACAGGTAACTGCGCTAATTGGCGTCCAATTGGCGTTAATTGGCGGAAGGTTTGCTGTTTTTTGCTCGACCAAGTGAAGGCTTCTAATTCTTCTAATAAGCGAATACCATCTTGAATATTACGGCTATCAGGCTTATCCACAAAAGGGAAGGACTCAATATCATCTAAACCTAGCGCAGTCATTTGTAAAATTACGGAAGCTAAATTGGTGCGCAAAATTTCAGGGTCGGTAAATTCTGGGCGAAGATTGAAATCTTCTTCTGAATATAAACGAATACAAACCCCGTCAGAAACACGACCACAGCGCCCTTTGCGTTGGTTGGCCGAGGCTTGGGAAATGGCTTCAATCGGTAAGCGTTGCACTTTTGTGCGGTAGCTATAACGAGAAATACGCGCCGTTCCAGGGTCAATGACATATTTAATGCCGGGTACTGTTAAAGAAGTTTCTGCAACGTTGGTGGCTAAAATAATGCGATTGAGCTGACCTGGATGGAAAATTTTATTTTGTTCTTGGCTTGCAAGGCGAGCGTATAAAGGCAAAATTTCTGTATGGCGTAATTGCGCTTTTTCTAAAAATTCTGCCGTATCACGAATTTCACGTTCACCACTTAAAAATACTAAAATATCGCCACGGCCTAAGGCTTGTAATTCTTCAACGGCGTTTAAAATGCCTTGTAATTGGTCTTGATTTTCCGCAACAAGCGGACGATAACGTACCTCAACAGGGAAAGTGCGCCCTGAGACTTCAATAATTGGGGCGTGATTAAAATGCTGAGAAAAACGTTCAACATCAATGGTTGCAGAGGTAATAATAACTTTTAAATCAGGCCGTTTTTTAAGGATATTTTTTAAATAACCTAAAATAAAATCATTATTTAAACTGCGTTCGTGCGCTTCATCAATAATTAAAACTTCATATTGATTGAGATAACGATCATGTTGAATTTCTGCAAGCAAAATCCCGTCCGTCATCAATTTAATTTGTGTATTTTCATTCACTTGGTCTTTAAAACGCACTTTATAGCCAACTAAATTGCCTAATTCGGTCTGTAATTCTTCGGCAATTCGACTGGCCACAGCGCGAGCGGCAATTCGGCGCGGTTGGGTGTGGCCAATGAAACCTTTAGCACCAAAGCCTAATTCTAAACACATTTTAGGTAATTGGGTTGTTTTGCCTGAGCCTGTTTCCCCAGCTACAACAATCACTTGATGTTCGGCTAATAATTTTTGAATTTCCGCTTTGCGTTGGCTAACAGGTAAGTTTTCTGGAAACTCAATGCTCGGGACAAAATTTCGGCGCGAGTGTAATTTTTCTTGCGCCGATTTTAGTTGCGCGCGAATATCTTGTGCGATAAGTTCTTGTTTTTCTTCTGATTTAACATTGCTTAAACCACGCACGCGGGCATAAAGACGTTGTGCATCTAAAATCATCACCTCTTGAATTTCAGCCCATAAACGTTTTTGTAAGGGGGTGAAAGGCGTTTTAGATTTCTTTTTTCTGATGTTCATAGATTAACTGCTTAATAAAATAAAAATAAAAAAAGGATTAGAGGCCTTTGCCGATAAATAAAGATAAGATGCCTGCGGCAATTAAAGGCCCAACAGGAATACCGCGTAAAAATGCAACGCCTAAAATCGTACCAAGTAAAAGGCCGGTGACCATTAAAGGCCGATGAGTCATTAAGGTTACGCCACGCCCTGCAAACCAAGCAACCAACATACCGATGGCGATGGATAAAAACATTTTCCAACTGAGAAAATCCATTAAATTGGGCAAGGCTACTTTGCCTAACACAATAGGCGCAAGCACGCCAATGGTGAGAATAATAATGCCAATATTCACGCCATTTTTAGCCATAAAGGGTAAATATTTGGCTAAAAAAGTTTGTTGCATCAATAATAAAATAGCCGAAGAAATGGTAATGGAATTATTGTTACTCAAAACGCCAAGTAAAATCAGTGCGACTAATAATAACGCGACGGGATTTAAATTCATGGTTATTCCTTAATTTGCGCTAAATGGAAGGAGTATAGCAGATATTAGCAGAGCTTTTGTTTAAAAAGAAAGCAAATGCCTTATTCCCTTTAAAAAGGAAAAAAAGCCCTTGAAAAAGCCTTAGGGATAAAGCAAAAAAGTCCAGCTAAAAGAGAGAAGGAAAGCGCCAGAGGCTTTTTGTTTCCCTTGTAAAATTGCCCTAATAGCGGTTATACTTACCGCCTATTTTTTTAACTTCAAATTGAGAATTTTATGCAAGAATTTAATTTCCAAGAATTTTTACCGCTAGCGATTGAATTTGTTAAAAACCACGCTTTAATGATGATGGCTTGGTTGGTGCTGTTTGTGATGACGATTTATTATTTTTATAAAGAGGCGACACGCAAATATCAGGTGATTGAAAATGACGAAGCAATTCGCTTAATGAATACCCAAGATGCCGTGGTCGTGGATTTACGCAGTATGGAAGAGTTTGATCGTGGCCATATTGTGGGCTCTGTAAATATTGTGCCACAAGATATTAAAGACAATAATCTAGGAAAATTAGATAAAAATAAAGCAGTTCCGGTTATCGTGGTGGATCAACTAGGTGAAAACGGCGTTAACACAGGGAAGTCAGCAGAATTGTTGACGAAAGAAGGTTTTACCCAAGTATATCTTTTAAAAGAAGGTATCGCAGGGTGGAATGGAGCAAACTTACCCTTAGTAAACAAACATAAAAAATAAGGATGAATTATGACTGAAGAAGTGAAACAAAATGCAGTAGAAAACGAAGAACAAGCCGTGCAACCGGTTTTAGAAATTCAACGCATTTATGTTAAAGATGTGTCTTTTGAAGCACCGAATTTACCACAAATTTTCCAACAAGAATGGAAACCACAATTAAGCTTTGATTTAAACACTGAAGCCACTCAAATTGATGAAAATTTATATGAAGTGTGCTTAAACATTTCAACGGAAACCACGTTAGAAGGAAGCGATGATGTCGCTTTTATTTGTGAAGTAAAACAAGCGGGTGTATTTACCATTAGCGGTTTAGATGAAATGCAAATGGCGCACTGCTTAACCTCTCAATGCCCAAGCATGTTATTCCCTTATGCACGTGAGTTAATTTCAAGTTTAGTAAATCGCGGTACATTCCCTGCTTTAAACCTAAATCCAATTAATTTCGATGCGCTATTTGTTGATTATATGCAACGTCAACAAGCAGAGTTTGAGGCACAACAAGCCAAAGGCGAAGCAAGCGAAGCTTAATCATTACAATATAACGGGGAATAGACAATATTTCCCGTTGTTTTTTTATGTTTATGTGATCTTAATTTGCATTAAAAGGAGGCAAATAATGAGTATGAACAACGCTCCCTCACAAAATCCTATTAGCGTTTTAGGCGCGGGTTCTTTTGGCACATCTTTAGCCATCGCATTTGCTCGTAACGGGTATCCGACATATCTTTGGGGACATAATTCTGAACATTGTGAGGCATTAAAAGCAGAGCGTGAAAATAAAAAATATTTACCTAATATGCCTTTTCCTGCAAGTTTAAGCGTAGAAAGTGATTTAAAAAGCGCGGTAGAAAATTCACGAGATATTTTTCTTGTCATACCAAGCCATGCCGTCGCGGAACTTGTTGAGCAAATTAAACCTTTTTTACGACCTGACACACGCATTGTGTTGGCCAGCAAAGGGTTAGAACGTGAAACAGGGCGTTTATTACAAGATGTCATTCGAGAAATATTAGGTAATCGTTATCCGCTTGCTGTGCTTTCTGGGCCAACCTTTGCGAAAGAATTGGCCGCAGGTATGCCAACGGCCATTACTTTAGCCTCAGAAGATCAAGCCTTTGCGAAAGAATTACAAGCTCGTATTCATTGTAGCCGAGATTTTCGCGTGTATTTAAATGACGATATGATTGGCGTACAACTTGGGGGCGCAATTAAAAATATTATCGCAATTAGTACCGGTATTTCAGATGGTATGGGGTTTGGTGCGAATGCGCGTACGGCCTTAATTACTCGTGGTATTGCAGAAATCAGCCGTTTAGGCGTATCGCTTGGCGCAAAACCTGAAACCTTTATGGGAATGTCTGGCTTAGGCGATTTAGTTTTAACCTGTACGGATAATCAATCGCGCAATCGTCGTTTTGGTTTAATGCTAGGTCAAGGCTATTCTCCTTTTGACGCTATGCGCGAAATTGGCCAAGTGGTGGAAGGCTATCATAATACCCGTGAAGTTCATGAATTAGCGAAACGACAAGGCGTTGAAATGCCGATTAGTGAACAAATGTATCAAGTGCTGTTTTGCGGAAAAGATACCAAAGATGTCGTGCTTTATTTACTCGGACGTGAACGTAAAAGCGAAACCAATTAAACATTATTATTATCTCGTTGTAGAAAGGAAAATTTATGCCAGCGGAAGCCACTGAAGTTTGGGAAATATTACGAGCAGAAACCTTAAGCCAAGTAGAAAATGAGCCAATGCTGGCGAGTTTTTTCCACTCCACTATTTTAATGCACCAAAATTTAGGCAGTGCATTAAGTTATATTTTGGCCAATAAACTAGCCAACAGTATTATGCCCGCCATTGATTTACAGAAAATCATTGAAGAGGCTTATAAGGCCGACCCAAGTATTATTGAATATGCCGCTTGTGATATGCGAGCGGTACGAATGCGAGACCCTGCCGTTGAATTATGGTCAACGCCTCTTTTATATTTAAAAGGTTATCAGGCCATTCAAAGTTATCGTATTACTCATTATTTATGGCAACATCATCGACGCGCTTTAGCTATTTATTTGCAAAATCAAATTTCTGTTGCTTTTGATGTGGATATTCATCCTGCTGCGAAAATTGGGCATGGCATTATGTTTGACCATGCAACGGGTATTGTGGTGGGGGAAACCTCTGTTATTGGCAACGATGTGTCGATTTTACAAGGCGTAACCTTAGGCGGAACGGGAAAAGAATCGGGCGATCGCCACCCTAAAATTGGTGAAGGCGTGATGATTGGCGCGGGCGCTAAAGTTTTAGGCAATATTCAAATTGGCTGTTATGCCAAAATCGGGGCGAATTCCGTTGTTTTACGCCCCGTTGAGCCTTATACCACCGTTGCAGGCGTGCCAGCCAAAGTGATCGGGCATGATGAAAAAGCAAAACCCGCTTTTGAAATGGATCAGTCTTTTAATTGTGATTAAAAAGACGTTTTTCTTTCTAAAAGCATAAAACGCAAATCAAAAGGGTTTTTTTCGTCTTTAGGGCGGAACAAATCCTTTTTTATTTGCCATTGGTTAAAATCTAATTCAGGAAAAAAAGTATCGCCTGCAAGGGTGGTTTGAATCTGAGTAAAATAAATGCGATCGGCTTTGTTTAAATATTGTTTGAAAAGCTCACCGCCACCAATTAAAAACACCTCTTTTTCATCTTTTAACAAAGCTAAGGCCTCATCAAAACTCTTTTGCCAAAGAACGCCTTCATGCAGGAAAGGCGAACGAGAAAGGACAATATTGGTGCGCCCTGGTAGAGGACGGCCTATGCTTTCAAAGGTTTTGCGCCCCATAATAATCGGCTTACCAAGAGTGTTTTCTTTAAACCAAGCAAAATCAGCGGGTAAATGCCAAGGCATAGCATTATCTCGCCCGATCACCCAATTTTTTGTTGTAGCGACAATAAAGCTCAAGCAGGGTTTGTTTTGTGTTGACATAAAATTCCTTAAGGAAAAAAGAAAAAGAAACGGCCTTCAGCAAAAATTCGGTGCGAAAGGTTAAACCACGGGCTTACGGCGGTAAAACAGCATACCCGGTAAAGACAAACCAAAAGCCAACGCGCCCATAATAAACATTGTTTGAATAAAATTCGTCACCATGGATTCAAACAAAGCATGAGAAAAACCATAATGATGAAGTTGCACCATTGCAATCATCGCCTTATAGGCAAAAACGCCTGGAATCATCGGAATAATGGCCGCGACGGTAAATACTTTCGGGTGCGCAAGGTAGCGATGGGATAAATGGACGCCGAGAAAGCCAATTAAGGCCGAAGCAAAAAAAGTGGCGAAAACAAAAGGCATATCAAAATGCACTAACAGCGTGCGTAAGCCATGACCGAGACCGGCAAGGCCTGCGCAATATTTTAAGGCTTTAAAGGGCACGTTAAAAATCAAGGCGAAGCCTACCGCTGGAATGGCGGCGAAAAACATATCATCTATAAGTTTTAAAAATAAATCCCACATTTTAAATTCCCCAATGTGTAATATGTAAAATGCCAAGGGCAAAAACAATACCTAAACAAGCGCCAAAGGTAAGCACGGTGGCAAGGGACCAACGAGCGATGCCCATACTGATGTAACCTTTTAAAATATCGGATAAAGAGTTCACTAAAGGAAAACCAGGTACTAAAAGTAATACGCTCGAAGCTAAAGCAATTTGCGGGTCATTACCGAGTTGATATTTTTGCGCCATACCAGAAATTAACGAAGCAACCAAAGCCGTCACAGAAAAGACAATAATCGCGTTAAAATGGCGTTTTGTTAACATTTGACGAACAAACATTCCCACGCTTGACGCAATAAAAGTGATGAGAGAAATCATAGCATCGCCCCCAGCTAAATGAGCAAAAGAAGCGCAAGATAAGCCCACCATAAAAATCACAACGTAAGGGTTATAAGGTTTAGGTTGAATTTTATCGAGTTTATCGCGCACTTGACGCCAATCATATAAATGATGCTCAGCAATGATGACCAATTGTTGCACTTCCGTGACCACTTGCATATTGATGCCATGATCGACATTATTGCGAGCGGTTGTCAAACAATGCCCATCAACAATCGTCGTAACAACCACAGCGTTCGGCGTTAACACGCATTCCACGCTTTCCATACCTAAGGCTTTGCCAAGGCGCGTGGTCATTTGCACCACAACGGCGCTTTCCGTGCCATATTGCAATAAAAGTAAGGCTGTGCGAATACATAATTTGGTAATTTCTCGTTGGATATTTTTCATTAACGCGCCCCTTTAAAAAGAAATGAGGCACATTATAGTGAAAAAATAAGAAAGGGGTTAGTGAAAAAAAAGCACGAAGTTCTTGCGCCGAAAAAAGGGACTAAATTTTCGGCGCGAGAGACTATAAGCATTTAGCAGGTTTAGGTAAGCCTGCAAGTTTGGTGGCAAGTTTAGCGACACCCTCAGGGAAAAGACGCTGTAAATAACGGCTATTTCCTTTTTCTGGGCCAAATTTTTGCGCCATCGCTTTTACTAACATACGAATTGCCGGCGAGGTTTTGTATTCTTGATAAAATTCACGCACGAAAAAAATCACTTCCCAATGTAATTCGGTAAGCGTTAAATTTTCTTTTTCGGCAATCGCGCAAGCGACGTCTTCATTCCATAAATGGCTATCGAGCAAATAACCTTCTTTATCTGTGGCAATTTCTTGACCGTTGACAATTAACATAGCGATTCCTTTAATTTTTTATGTCCTAATAAAAATGCCCCTTAAAAAAGGGGCGAAAACAGAAAATTTTAATTAGTCATCACGGCTCATAATGCCAAGAATATTAAGTAAGCTGACAAAAAGGTTGTAGATTGAAACATATAAACTTACTGTCGCACGAATGTAGTTTGTTTCACCGCCGTGAATAATTGCGCTTGTTTCGTATAAAATGCCTAAAGTAGCAAAAATAACAAATAACGCACTAATACCGATAACGAAAGTTGGCGAATGGAAGAAGAAACTTGCAATCATACCCATAATTAGCACCACGAAAAGCGCTAACATTGTGCCACCTAAGAAAGACATATCGCGGTTGGTGGTTAACACATAAGCGGAAGAGGCGAAGAAAACAAGCGCCGTACCTGCAAAGGCTAACATCACCGCATCACCTAAGCCTGCGCCTAAATAAATGCTAATAATTGGCCCTAAAGTAAAGCCCATAAAACCGGTTAAGGCGAAGGTGGATAAAATACCCCATGCGCTGTTCGATAAGGCATTATTTAAAAAGAGCAAGCCATAAAAACCGACTAACACGATACCAGGGTGTAATGGCGCGATGTTCATGGCAATGGCAAAAAAGGCTGTTAAAGCAGAAAAAGCTAAGGTTAAGCCAAGTAAAAAGTAAGTGTTACGAAGCACTTTGTTCGTGCTTAAAGCAGAAACGGAAGCGCGGTTTTCAGAAAGGCGATCCGTATCAATACGCATACGCATAAAAAACTCCTCAATAAGTAAAAAAATATTGCTAAAAAGCCTGTCTAAGTTAAGGGTTAGCGAGGTAAAAGTCAATGAAAAGACGGGATAAAAATTAGGGTAAATGCCTTTAAAATAAACATATTGTTTAAAATAACGTCTTTTAGATCAAAGATTTATTTTTTTTATTTACAGAGTGAAAAAATCATATTATATTACGCCCCGTTCAAGACGGAGGAATGGTCGAGTGGTTGAAGGCACCGGTCTTGAAAACCGGCGAGGGTTTGTAGCCCTCCGTGAGTTCGAATCTCACTTCCTCCGCCACTTATTTCACGCCATCGAGTTTACTCGGTGGCGTTTTTTTTATGTCTTTTCTTAAGCAAAAAAAAAGGCGACCTTAAGATCGCCTAAGAAAAAAAGTCATTCGCGCCGAAAAAAGTTATTCATTGCGAGCGTTAATGATTTTTTCTTCCACTAAACTCACTAATCGGCAATGAGTTGGAATATTTTGTGTTTTCTCGTTAATGACCGTAATAAAGTTGTTTTCATCAATGGTATATAACGCAATAAACTGTTCATTATCCGCTTTAAATTGCGCGAAATCGTAATTTTCCGTTAAGTTGGTCACTTTAATGCGCGCATTATGGCGAATTAAGGTTTCAAGTTTGCGATGAGTTGCGCAAGTTTCAAAAAGCCAGTTTGGTTCATAGTTTGCTTGACGATCTAAACGGCTGGTTTGATTTTGCGATTCTTCACAACAACGTAAACGGAAAATATTGTCACTGCCAAATTCGTGGTTGTAATGCCATTGGCACAGGGTGTTGATTTCTTTATCTTGGCTCATGGCGAATAAATAACCCATACCGATTAAATCTAAATTATTATCGGCGTGCGTGGAAATAGGGCTTCCGAAATAAGTGCGCAAGCCAAGCATACGCGCCCGTGAAATTTCTTCGTAATTGCTTGAGGCCACTAAAACATCAATATCCGCGTCTTTTAAAGATTGTGCAATTAACAAGGCGACAGGATCGGCGCCAACAATTAAAACACCGTTATCGGCAACTTTACACACCCCTAATAATTTAGCGACTTTTTTCGCCCCTAAACCTTGAATAAACACCGTACCAATAATAATGGTGAAAACCAAAGGCACGAGCAAGTCGACACCTTGAAGCTCTGAGTCTTGTAAACGAATAGCAAATAAGGAAGAAATTGCCGCAGCAACAATACCACGCGGGCCAATCCAGCTGATCATCCATTTTTCGTTGGTGGTTAAATCTGAACCAATAGAGGATACCCAAATGGCTAAAGGACGGGCAACAAACATGGCAATCGCTAATAAAGCCACGCCTTTCCAACCTACTTGTAAAAGTGAATTTAAATCAACGCGTGCCGCTAAAATAATAAACAACACGGAAATGAGTAAAATGGTTAGCGATTCTTTAAATTCTAAAATATGTTCTTTAGGAAAATCTTTCCAGTTTGCTAAAGCCACGCCCAAAATGGTGACCGTTAAAAGCCCCGATTCGTGAGAAAGGTGGTTAGAAAGCGTGAAGAAGGTCAAAATAAAAGCTAAAACAAACACATTGCGTAAATATTCTGGCACTAAAAAACGTTTAATTAAATTAGCTAAAACCCAAGCGCCACTAAAACCAAGTGCTACCGCAATTGCAATAATTTTGGCAAACATAGCAAACTCATTGTTATCGCCACCAGAAATAATGTATTCGTAAACTAAAACAACGGCAATCGCGCCCACAGGGTCAACAATAATGCCTTCCCATTTTAAAATATTCGCGATTTTTTTCGTAGGATGCACGCTACGCAATAAAGGTGCGATAACCGTAGGCCCAGTTACACAAACTAAAGAGCCAAAAAGAAGGGCGATGCGCCAATCCATATTAAAAAGAAAGTAGCTGGCAAGCGAAAGAACCGCAACGGTAATGAGCATACCGACGGAAACTAAAAGCTGAATCATACGGCCGTGATGTTTGATTTCTTCAAATTCTAGCGTCAAGGCGCCTTCAAATAAAATGACGGCCACACCTAAAGAAATAATGGGGAAGAGCAAGTCGCCCAAGACAACATCAGGTTGAAAAAGCCCTAACACAGGGCCAATTAAAATGCCGGTTGCGAGTAAAAATAAAATGGCTGGTTGTTTTGTATACCAACCAAGCCATTGCCCACCAATTCCTAAGGCCACGACAAGGGCTAACAAAAGGGACGTATCCATAATGACTCCTGATTAAAATAAAAAAAATTATACTACACAAAAGGCAAAAATTCGGTGCGAAACAGATTTTTCTTTTCAGTTTTTGGAAAAAACTACCCCAATTTAAGTAAATAAAAATTAACAAATTTATAGCTATTTATTGCAAAAACTTAATAAAAGGAAAAAAGATCAAAAAAAATGTCTTATCCATATAGTAAGATGTTAAATATTTGTTATACTGTCGCAGTTTTTTTTAACGAGAAGGCTTTTTTTATGGCTTATTTGGAGCGCGCGACCACAGCGCCTTTTTTACTTTGTGATTTCTACAAAATTTCTCATCGATTCCAATATCCAGAAGGAACAGAATTTTTATATAGCACCTTTACACCGCGTAGCAATAAAATTGCCCCTTATTTAACCCGAGCGGTGTCTTTTGGTTTTCAAGCATTTATACAAAAATATTTAATCGATTATTTTAACGATAACTTCTTTTCCCGCGAAAAAGAGGTGATGTTGGCGGAATATCGTCAGTTTATTCATGAAACTTTAGGCTTGGAAGATCAGGGTAAACATTTATCCGCTTTACATGATTTAGGCTATTTACCGTTAAAAATCAAAGCGATACCTGAAGGGAAGTCGGTTAATATTCGCGTACCAATGTTGACCATTGAAAATACTGACGCGCGTTTTGCTTGGCTGACAAATTATTTGGAAACCTTAATCAATATGTCCTTATGGCAACCGATTGTTTCGGCAAGTGTTGCTCGCGCTTATCGTTTATTTTTAACCGAAATGGCGGAAAAAACCTGCGATAATGACGCTCATTTACCTTTTCAAGCCCATGATTTTTCTATGCGTGGTATGAGTTCTTTGGAAAGCGCGCAAACTTCAGGTTCGGCGCATTTAACGGCTTTTCTTGGTACGGATACCATTCCTGCCATTCAATTTGTGCAACATTATTACGGCAGTGAACAGCTTATCGGCACGTCAATTCCCGCTTCAGAACATTCGGTGATGAGCGCCCATGGTGTAGATGAATTGCCGACTTTTCGTTATTTAATGCAAAAATTCCCTCGTTCTATGTTGTCCATCGTGGCGGATACCACCGATTTTTGGCATAACATCACGGTGAATTTACCCATTTTAAAAGAAGAAATTTTAGCAAGACCGCCTGAAGCGAAAATTGTTATTCGTCCTGATAGTGGTGATAGTTATAAAATTATTTGTGGCGACCCTGAAGCAAAAACAGAACATGAACGCAAAGGCTTAATGCAATGTTTATGGGAAATTTTCCCAGGGGAAATCAATCAAAAAGGCTATAAAGTTTTAGACCCGCACATTGGCGCGATTTATGGTGATGGGGTGAATTATCAAAAAATGTGCCGAATTTTAGAAGGTTTAGAGCAAAAAGGCTTTGCTTCAAGTAATTTAGTTTTTGGCGTGGGTTCTTTAACTTATCAAAATCATTTGCGCGATACGCTGGGCTTTGCGGTAAAAGCAACGGCAATTGTGATTGATGGCGAAGAAAAAGCGATTTTTAAAGCCCCTAAAACGGATAACGGTTTGAAAAAATCGCAAAAAGGACGAGTGAAAGTTTTAAGTTTAGATAAGTTTGTTGATGGTTTAAACCGCCAAGACGATTTTTCTGACGATATGTTGGAAACCATTTTTGAAAATGGTCAGCTCACGAAAAAAGTCAGCTTCGATCAAATTCGTCAAAATGTGGCGGAGGAAATCAGCCATTATTTAAATTAAAGCGCAAACAAAAATTCGGCGCGAGTGAAATTTTTCGCGCCGTTAAAAATGAAAGCAAAAAAAATTTAGCTCAAAAAATAAGGAAAAAGGAAAGCTCTCAGCAAGACTTTCCTTTTTTATTAGGTTTAAAGCAAGCTCAATTTAGCGCCCCACGGCCAAAGAAGAACTGCGTAAAACTCGTCCATTACTTTGCTCGTTTGGAACAAAGGTATTAAAAAAGCTCACCGTTGGTAAACATAAAGTCACTTGATAAAGAGGCAGTTTGCGGTTCGGGTCAACTTCTGAAATCGGTGCAACATTTTGCAAAGTGCGAATATTTGTACTTGGCACACAGTCATTTTTTAAATCATCGGGAATATTTGACACAACCCAGTGATGTTTAATGTTGAAATTTTTCTCAAAATCCGCACAAAGCGCATTGTTGGTACAATTTTTATGCCAAAATTGTAAAGCATCTAAGCGAACATAGATTTTTTTACCTTTTTGACTTTTCGTTGTGCCAAAAAACATTTGATTAGCCAGTTTTTCAAAAGCCAAAACCAGTTTTCGGCAATCGTGAGTATCGGTGCTTCCCGTACATAAATTTTCTGCTTTTTCCGCATCCTCCGTGGTGTATTCTTTCGTATTACTTTCATTAAACAACTGACGGCGTTCACGCAAAATATTCACTAAAGAATAAGAGGTGTTATCTAATTTACCGATTTGTAAACGCATTAGGCTTAAATCCAACATAAACATTAGCATTAAGCATAAAACTAAAATAGCAAAAATAAATTCAATGGTTACCGAGCCTTTATGGCTACGCTGAAAACGAGATAAAACAGCAATCATAACAAGTCCTTATTCCATTATTTCCAATTATCTTTAAATTGCGCCCGTTGATGTTCTTGCACCACGAAAAATTGGCGTTTAAATAAGTGGCGAATTAAATGATTAAGGCGTTTAGCAATAAAGTTATCATAACGATAGCTAATAGGGTTTAAGGTGACTTCATAGCGCGCAATGGCCGCATCATGGAAAACATCATCTTTAAACTTAAGACAAACTCTATGACCCTTTGCGTCTTTTATTTCATTGCCCTCATCATCTTGTTCAAACTCAGCACAAGGCTCGTCAATACGGTTGTTGATGTAGCGAAAGTTATTATCAGCAGAAGCGACCAAATCTTTTAGGCTGGCAGAATAGTTAACTTTCACTTTAATGCTGTTTTGATCCAGTTTTAAAGGAAAAGCCCCAAGCCAGCCACTGTTTTGCGCCCAATGATATTCATTGATCAATTTTTTACGCACTTCATCGGCATAACCTAAGGGATTGTTTTGGGTCGTAATTAAGGTATTACGCGTTTGGCGCACCACTTCCGCGACGGCATAATCCCAATAAGCGGAAGCAATGGTAATGCGACCTAATTCAAAAATGGCAAAAAGCACCGCTAAAAAAAAGGCGATGGTTAAAGTAAATTCTACCGATGAAACGCCTTTTTGATGACGGAAAAAGTGTTTTACGGACGTTAAAGTGAAAGACATAAGTGCGATCCTTTAAGGGAAAAGGCGCTGAAAACAGCGCCAAGAAAATTAAGAAGTGTGAACTTTAGTCGGTAAGCGTTTTGTTTGTTTTAAGGCATTTATCAATTCGCTTGGTAAGGTATTTAAGCCTTCTTTTTCAACAATGTTTTGAGCATATTTAAGATCGCCGGATTTCACCAAAGCAAAAACTAAATTATGCATTAAACGGGTATCGCGCACGCCATTTAAATATTGCGGTAATAATAAACGCACGGCGTTTTTATATTGCCCTTCTAAAATATTTAACATTGCAAGGTTGTTAATGGCGGTCACATCATTTAAAAAGTGCGCTCGCGCCGATAAAAAATCCGCTTCGGCTTGACGATTTAAACCTAATTGCGCATAAGCAATACCACGGCTGTTATAAGCATTCGCGTTATTTGGGAATTTTTGTAATAACACATTGGCCGTGTTAATCGCTTCTTTTTCTTTGTTTTGTTTCACTAAAGATTGCACTTTTAACAACATAGCGCGTTCTAAATAGTTTTTATCTTCTAAAAGCGGATTAAGGTAAGTTAAGGCGGAAAGATAATCGCCTTTTTTATAATAAGCCTCAGATAAACGATAAAGTAATTCAGGGTCGGTTTTAAATTTTAAACGCATACTTTTTTTCAATGCGCCACGGTAAAGGTCAACCAAACCGCCATAATTTTGTGTTTGTTGGTAAAGTTTTTCTTTCGCCATAAAAGCATGGCCTAAATTACGGTTATAGTTGTTTTTATTAACCCCGTTACTACAAGCGGATAATAAAGCAACAGTAGAAAGAAGTGCGGTGGTTTTAAGCATTTTTTTACATAACATTTGGAAAGACCCTCATTGCCCCTGGGGCTAAAATTAAAATAACAATTGGGAACATAATAAAGACGATAAGTGGAATAGACATTTTTGCCGCAAGTGTCCCCATTTTTTCCTCAAGACGTAAAAGTTGAAGTTCACGAATATCAGCAGAAAGTTGAATCAATTGCCCATAAATAGATGAACCAAAATTTAAACTTTGTTGTAACACAGTGGTAAACATACGAATTTCTTTTGTAGGTAAAGAAACGGATAAATCATCTAACGCCGACATTAAACTGGTTAATTCCGCTCGACGCATAATACGCAACATAACAAAGGTTAAGTCGGGATTAAGTTGTTTAAAATCCGTCGCGACACGCGAAAGCGCCATATTGATGGTCATACCCGTTTGTACACAAACGGCGACAAGATCAATAAAGCCGGGTAAATCATCCATAATTCGTTTAATTTTTTGTTTCAGCACAATTGACGTTACGATATTGGGAATCAGCACAACAAAGACGTAAATGGCAAAAAACATCATAGCCGTTTTCATAGGCTCTAGTTTTGGCGTAAAGAGCAAGGATACAGAAAACAAACTAAAGGTTAATAAAACTTTTAAGCGTACATTCGCATCTAAATCCGCAAGCATTTTTAACAAGCGGTGATTACTAATAAGCAACAATTCAAGTTCAACTTGTTGTTTATTCTTTTTACGTAAAGAAACTTGTTCATCCGCTTTTTCTTTCGGGCGTAGGCCTGAAAGAACATCGCGCGCATAATTGAGTTTTTTGCGATGCATGGCCGTTGCGATAAGAAGCAAAATTCCCGCTAACAGCAAACAAACATAAAAGAAATAAAAATGTAAATTTGTCATCAATTTGCCTTTTTCATTAACCAGTAAATGATCCCCATACCAAAGAGTTCAGAGCCTGCGACATAATATAAAACTTGTCGACCTTTGGCTGTGTGGATAACAAAATCAAAGTTTTCTGGCATGGAAAATTTCATAAAGATAAAAAAAGCGACAGGGAAGCAAGCCACAATAATTGCGGACATACGCGCTTCAGCGGTCATCGCCTTTTTCTTTTGTTCCATTTTGCGACTATCTGCGATAACGCGCCCTAAACGGTTAATGACTTCTTTCATTTGTCCGCCTTTTTCCATATTGATGCGCATAATGGTGCCGAAGTAGTAAAACTCTTTAAAAGGCCAACGGGTAAAGGTTTCATTGAAAACAGAATTGGCATCTTCACCAATGGCTAAACGGCGGTGAATAAATTTAAATTCTTGTCCTAATTGACCTTTTACATCTTTCCCGCAACGTTCTAAAGCCTGTAAAATCCCCGCGCCTGAAGTGGTCGCCGAGCTTAAAACTTGAATGACTTCAGGAAAAGAGGTTTCAAAAATCATACGAGTTCGATGTTGGCCGAGTTTCCAAACAAAAATAATCGTGCCAAGAATAAAAGCCGGCACAAAGTAGGCAAAAGGAATAGAAAAGTATTGATCGTTAATGATCGACAATACAAAGAAAATCAACAAAAGCAACAGCGTTTGGCGTAAGGCATTTTTTTCATCACCCACTAAAAAATAGTAACGCCACACCTTTATGAGGGTGTGGATTTTTTTCATAATATTGGTTAAAGAAAAAATTTTGCCTTTTCTGCTTAAAGGGTTAATTTTTTGTTTGGTTCGGGAGAAGGTTCGCGCCGTAAAAAAGAGCAACATCACCCCAAAAAGAAAGACAAAATAATATAAATAATAAAGGTTAGACCAAATCATTCAAACTGGCTCCCGAAAATGCTGTTTAATTCATCAATTAAATTAAACATTCTCGCTTGTTTCGTTACGATGGAGTTACTTAATAACCCATGATTTTTAAATTCACCTAAAATTTTGCCGTCTTTATCACGTTCGCGCGAGGCTTCATAAGTAAAGATATCTTGCATAACAACGTTGCCTGATTCCATACCCATAATTTCAGTAATATTGATAATTTTGCGCGAGCCATCGTTTAAGCGAGTCGCTTGCACCACAATGTTAACCGCGGAGGTAATATGACGGCGGATCGCTTCAATAGGTAATTTGGCACTCGACATCATCACCATACTTTCTAAACGACCAATCGCATCACGCGGAGAGTTGGCGTGAAGGGTGGACATTGATCCATCGTGGCCGGTATTCATCGCTTGGAGCATTTGGAACGCTTCAGGGCCACGACATTCCCCAACGATAATACGCTCAGGGCGCATTCGTAAGGCGTTGATAACTAAATCCTGCATGGATACTTCACCGGTATGTTCTACGCCCGCGCTACGCGTTTCTAAACGAACGACATGGGGTTGGTGGAGTTTTAACTCGGCGGTATCTTCCAAAGTAATGACGCGTTCGGTTGGCGAAATATAGTTGGAAAGGGCGTTAAGCAGTGTTGTTTTACCACTCCCTGTTCCCCCTGAAACAATAATATTCACCCTTGCACGAGCAGCGATAATTAAAAAGTTCGCCATTTCTAAAGACATCGAGCCGTATTTCAATAAATCTTGCAAAGATTTTTTCGAGTGGCTGAATTTACGAATAGAAAGCGAGGTGCCATCTAAAGCGATAGGGGCGACCACCACATTTAAACGGCTTCCATCAGGCAGACGGCTATCCACTAAAGGCGAGCTATCATCAATACGGCGTCCAACTTGAGAAACCATACGGCGGGCAATATCCGTTAATTGCTCGTTAGAAAGAAAATATTTATTGGTTTTCTCAAGGACACCTGCGCGTTCGACCCAAATATCATTAGGGCCGTTAACTAAAATATCATTAACACTTTCATCTTCCATTAACTCACGCAAAGGGCCGTAACCGTCAATTTCATCGGCAATCAGTTCGGCCATGCTGTAAGCGTCAGAAGCGGGAAGGTACAAATTATTATCGCTAGCAAAGCTGTATAAAATCTGCACCAGTTCTTCTATCATTTTATTGGGTTCTTTTTGCAAGTTATCGAGTTTTTCAACTTTCAGATTGCTTAAAACCCCATTACGTAAAACGAGCTGTTGTTCACGAGTGAGCATGATTATTTACCTAACAATAATTTTTTGAAAATATTACTAAAAGATATTTTGGATTTTTCTTGACGAGAAATCACCCCGATCGCTTTCATACTTAAAATACGAAATGCTTTTTTCTCAAGGCGAGAAAGTTTAATCGCTAACACGCTTTTTGCCGTTGTTTTGGCAATGTGCGGAATAACCGCGTCCACATCACAGCCTAGTAAATCTTGCACATCGCTTACGGACATAGAACGTGAATGTTCAACGTTAATATCGGAAATGACCACGAAAGTACGTAAAGGTTTATTTAATTTACTGCGCGCGCGATCGCAGTCATCTAAAAAGCGTTTAGCAATACGTAAAGAGTTAACCGTACGTTCTACAACTAAAATAAAGGTGTTGGCTTTATCAATCAGCTCAGGGTATTGAGATTTATGCGTATGGTAAATCGGATAGTCATTTACAATAAAGTTATAACGCTCTAAATCCGCCGGCGGTAAATCTTCAAAATCGCCCATGTATAAATCTAAGTTGGGTAATAATTCCAAGACATCGCCTTGCAGTTTTTTATCAAACATTAAATCTAAATCTTGTGTTCCTAAACGGCTTTGAGCCATTAAAGTTGGCACGCGTTTATGTAAACCGATGTTATGGGCAAGTTGGGCGCAAATAAAACTCGCCCCAATTCCGCCTTTACAAGAAAGCACATTTAAACGCACGGTACGACGTGTTTTAGGAATGGATACCGTATTATAAATAATGCGATCCATTAAGTTGTTGAGCTGATAATTGGTATTAAAGTATAAAATATCACGCTCAGCTAAGCGTTGCGCTAAAGAGATAGAATCGCTATCGCCAACTAAACAGCACCAAATATTTTGTGGCACAATAGAATTTACACGTTCACTAATGCGAGAGACATTGTCATCATCGTGAATATCAATAATCACGCCGACCGTTTCACAAGAATCAAGAGAAACTTCTTCACTGTAAAAAGGGGCGTTAATGATATCCACATATTCAACACCGCGCGCACGCAGTAATTCGGATACTTCTTTTTGTATTTTTGGGTTATCAGAAACCACGGCAACTTTGCGCACGCTGTGGTTTATAGGCTGTTCCGTATCTAGCAATAACATCTGTTATTTCTCCTCTCTCTTATTATTTTATTTTTAATTTACGGATTGTAAACGATACTCACTGCGAGTTGCACAATAGCTGTGATAGTCGCCATCGCAGTAAATGGGTAATTTGGCGAATTTTTTCACTTCAACGACCACAGGATAAAGCGGGTAGTTTTGTGCAACGAAATGAATATTTTCGGCGCGAACACCCAAAGTTAATAAATCCTGTTTAATTTGTTGCGCAAGATTGAGTTGTTTTGGCGCATAAACAAGACGAAATGTTTGGTTGATTTGGCTACCCACGGCAAAACGTAATTGTTGTTGTAATGTCATCAGGTTTTCAGGCGCCGTATGCGCGAGTACAAAAGTTTGCGTTTGTTGTACTAACGGGGCAAATTCACTTTGCGTTGGCAAAACCGCTTTATGAGACATTGTGGCAAAAACAGGTAAAGCACAAGTGGTCATTAAGATTGCAACAAGAAGGTTTCTCATTGAATAAATCCTCCACGTTGGAAAAAGTTAGTCACTTGCGTGCGGTCATAAAGTTTACGCACCGCTTTCGTGTTAAAGAATTGCTCGTAAACATTATATTCTTGTAAATCCGGATAAACGATGTCTTTTTCTGAAACAGGGTGAACTAAATTCACCGTAGCCACCACGACTAACTCTTTATCTTCTTTATGTGTCGTAGACTGACGGAAAAATGCACCAATAATCGGTAAATCGCCTAAAAATGGCACTTTGTTTAAGCCATCTTGATTGCGGGAATGATATAAACCGCCGATGATAAAACTTTCGCCGTTCGCAATTTCAAAAATAGAATTTGCGGATTTGTTTGAAATAATCGGGAATTGGCCAGTTCCAGGGACAATATCCGATACGCTTTGGTCTAAGGCAATACGCACGCGGTTATTAGGCTGAATTTTTGCCCCAACGGTTAAGCGAATACCGTAATTTTTATATTCAATAGAAGGATTGTTGTTATCATCGCGCGTTGGAATGGCAATTTCGCCCCCAAGGTTAATGTGTGCCGTTTCGCCATTGAGCATAGAAACATTGGGTTCCGCTAAAACTTTACCGTTAGCTTCATTATTTAAAGCGTTAATAAACCCGCTTAAGCCATTGGCGCTAATAAATTTAATGGAAGTCGCACCAGAAGAGGTAAAAGCGAAATCGCTAAAACGTAAGTCACGCACGCCTTGTAATAAATTACCACCAGGTTGTTCCCAGTTAATGCCTAATTCTTCTTTTAAAGATTTATTCACTTCAACCACAGAAAGTTTCACATTGATGAGCGTTGAGCTGTCTAATTTGGCATTGTTAATAATGTTTGGGTATTCCTTATGGTTTAAGAAATAATAAGACATACCGCCCACATCGCGTTGTAATTCTATTGGTTTTTCGCCCATGGCCGCACCCACTAAATTTAAGGTGTTTTCTAATTCCGTATCCGATTTCGCGCGACCTTCTAACACATAAGCCTGACCTACGCGTTTAATGCGTAAATGGCTATTAGGGAATTGTAATTTAAGTTGTTCGTTGGTGTGCGCTAAGTCGTTAAAGCCACTATTAACAAAAACAATGTCGTCCATTAAAGGCTTGTCATCTTTCCCTAAAACAGAAAGATTGACAGAACCTGCGCTTTTTCCCGTAAGGATAAAGGCCGTATCGGATAAAAGTTGATAATTCGCTACCGCAGGGTCGGAGATAAAAATGGTATCAATCGGCGCTTTGGTGTGAATGGTTTGGCTTTTGCCGACCTTTAAATATAAGGTTTGCGCAAAAAGCGAGCTCGAAAAAAAGGCGAGCAAGAAAATAGCAAAAAATCGACGCATGAGAATTAACCTCTTAATTTACGAATAATAATACCTTTTGAGTTGACAGGTTCTGGTTTAACAGAAGGTAAAATCAACAAACGGGTACCATGGGGGAAAGAATAAATGTGTGGCAGTTGTTCTTTTTTTATACGCACTAACACATCGGCAATAATGGCTCGGCGGTCTTGACGCTCTTCTTCAAGGTGAAATTTATTGACTTTCAACACTAAAGCGTGATCGATCATTTTAACGATATGGCCGTGCAAAGTTTCATAATTATCGCCGGCTAATTCCGCATAAATGTTCACAAAATCACCAGCGCGTAAAGAATGCATTAAATATTCGTCCCGTTTCGCAATTCCCACTTCAAAAGCCACTTCTGAATTGGAATTTAAGGTACGACGAATAAAATCGTTATCATCAGGCGGTGTTAAATCGTGAATATTGATTAAATTGCCTTTAGGAATATTGTAGTCCAGCAAATAACCGGTAATATCTTTTTTTTCATTTAATAAATAACTTAAGTCAAAAGAAAGCATAGGCGTGTCTTTTGGGTTATCTTTTCCTTCTTCAATGTAAAGGGATTTGGTTTCCACTTCGTAAGATGTTTGTGCAATCAAATGACCTTCTTTGAGGTTTTCTGTGGCACGAGCAACACGAATAACCACATGTTTTATTGGTTTTTTCTTCGGTACTGTTTGTTCCACGATGTTTTCTTGCGAAGGTGCCGGTGCTTGTTCACCCGGCATTAAAAAAAGCCCTGCAATTCCCGCCCCCAAAATTAGGAAAGAGAAAATAAATAACACACGATAATTCATGATGTCCTCAGTGATTAACTAAAAAAAATTGTTGGATAATTTAATAAACAAAAATGTAATAAAAAGCCTAAACTTATGGCAACGCCATAGGGTAAACCTTGTTGTTTTATGTTTTGTCTAAAAAACACCCAGCCTATAAGTATTAAACCCAAGCCAAAACAGCTTGTGAAAAATAAAAACCAAATTTCCGTTTCCCTTGGCACGGCGAACATTAAAGCCGTCAGCAATTTCACATCGCCTGCGCCAATCACGCCTAAACTAAATAAGCCAAAGCCCAGCACTAAGCAGAGGATCGCCCCTAAGTAAAAAATTTGTCCGTAGGCGCAAAAACTTAAGGCCATAGCCAAAGGGGCAACTATGAACACAAAGCGGTTGGCTAAGGTTCTTTGCGTGATATCCGTATAGGAAAGATAAAGCAGTAAAAGGCTGATTAAGCCCAGTAAAAAAAGTGTCATTTTATGTTTTCTTAATCGGTTAATTTCTTGGACGACAATTTTTCGGCGCAAGAGAGTGTAAAAAAAATTACTTCTTTGCCAAAACAAAGAAGTAATGCAATCGAAACGGTTCGATTTTTGTTTAACCCAAGCTAAGGCTTAAAAAGTTAGGGTTAAAAATAGCGTGAAACCTGTTGTTTAATTTTTTCATCGCTCAAGCTATTAAATTTTTTGTAATTCTGACGAATTTCTTTCAGAACATGTTGTTCAACAAACTGATGTTTTTTTTCTGTTTCTGTTTTCGCATGAGAGCCGTCGGTGATTAAATCATAAATTTTATAAAAATTTTCTTTAACAACACATTTGCCTTTTTCAAAGCCTTTTTTCCAAAAAGACGAGCTATAACGATTATTTTTACAGTTATCTAAAAAATCATAATCTGAAGCAACTTCTTGCGTAAGTTTTTGTACGGTATTTTCAAAATCTTTAAGAAAGGCTAAACGGCGCGCTTCCGCTTCTCTGGCGGCAGCGTCGCACCATTGTCCTTGGCCGTTCGTACATTCCACTTTAATATCCAGCTCATCAGATAAAGGCTCGTAAGCGAGAGCAGGGCGTTCTTTTTGGTTGCATTGTTCAAAATCGATGCGATCTAAGTCATCAGGGCCATCAAATTCGTTTATCATTTGATAGCTTAACTCGCAACTTTTATTGTCTAAAGTTGGCGCAAGGCCGTTTTGACCGAAAAAATAAACGGCGATAAAGCCGGCTAAAATAAAAGCGAGTAGGGCGTATTCCACCGCGGTCACGCCGTGGTTGGCACGCAAAAAACGGGAAAAGTTTGGCATAAGCACTCCTGTGCAGTGGGAGACAAGGTTGTAAAAGAGCAGAAAAGCATATTTTTTTGCACAAAAAGTGTAGAAAAAGGCTCGTTAATGACGAAAAACAAAGGAAAATAGGCAAAAATTGTTTTTGCGTTTTTAACTTTTGCACAAGTTTAAAAAGCTTTCAAAAAAGCTCGCCTAAGCGAGCTTAATGAAATCATTCATCCGACAACAAAGGCTTTAAAACAAGCTTTCGTTTAAAGCCTTGTCAGAAAAGGTATTAAGATTTTGGTTTAAGTGTATGTGCATCATCAGTAGCTTTAGCTGTACCTACATTAATCTCGTTAATTGTAGAATGAAGGGTTGTAACTTTCTTTTCCATGGCTGGAACAATGTTATCTTTGAATGCCCAAATAACGAAAGCAGCCATAACAAGTGCGATTAAACCGTATTCGATAGCGGTTACACCAGATTGGTCTTTTTTGAATGAGCGTAAAGCTTTACGTAAAGCGTTTAGCATGATTTTCTCTCCGAGGTTGTTTAAAAAGTATAAAATTTCATTGTGTTTTTAAACCAAATAGTTAAAGGTTGGTTTAATGGGCGCACATTCTACTTAAGTAGTACAAAAGGCGTCAATACAGAAAAAGCAAAATACCCACAAAAAGGTAAGCAAAAAAGAGCAAAAATAATTTAAAAGAGTTATTCCATACCTAAGATATGGTATTTTTTGTAGCTTTTGGGCGATTTTTTTTAATAAATCGCGCAGATTGTTGCAAAAAAAAGTAATTTTTTTTTGAAACTTCTTTTTTTTTAGACGTCTTAAAAAAAACAAAAACAGTAAAAAAATTTAAAGAAAAAAGGAAAAAGGGCGAAAAAATTTAATGAAAAGGGGAAAAAGATTGAAAATATTTTTTTTCGGCGCGAGTTGAAATAAAAAAAAACCATAGCCTTAAGACTATGGTTTGAAAAAATTCCATTTTGAAGAATTTAGAAAACTTTTAAGAAAGGTTTTACGATAACCTCGCCATAAACGCCCGCTTCAACGTAAGGATCTTCTTTCGCCCAAGCTTTGGCTTCTTCTAAACTTGCAAATTGTGCAATCACCGTTGAACCGCTAAAGCCGGCTTCTTTTGGCGTTTCGCTATCAATGGCAGGGTTTGGCCCTGCGGTGAGTAAACGATTTTCCGCTTGTAAGGCTTTAAGGCGGGCTAAGTGACTTTCACGCACGGCAAGGCGTTGTTCTAAAGTGTTAGGTTTGTCTTGAGCAAAAATAACGTAATACATAGGTTCTCCAAATTTAAGCATTTAAGGCGCGGTCTAAATCCGCGTTGTTTTCTCTTGGTACGGCACGAGGACGCCCTTCAGGGTCAACGGCCACATAAGTGAAAATGGCTTCAGTAACTTGATAGCGTTTGCCAATTGGCTCGCTTGCGACTTTTTTCACCCAAATTTCCAATTTAATTTTAATGGAAGAGCGACCCACCGCTAAGCATTTGCCATAACAACAAACAACATCGCCAACGGCAACAGGGTGGTGAAAAATAATATTTTCAACAGAAACCGTTACCACGCGACCGCGGGCGATTTCTTTCGCTAAAATGGCTCCGCCTAAGTCCATTTGCGACATAATCCAGCCACCGAAAATATCGCCCGCTGCGTTGGTGTCTGATGGCATCGCCACTGTGCGTAATAGCACATCGCTTTTACTACATTGATAATTGTGAGAAGTTGCACTCATTTTTATTTCCTTTTAGTTTCTTCGTGCGGAAGATAACGGTAAATATAAACGCCAGTAATGAGCGTTGCACATAAAGTTAAACCAATTGTCCCAAAGGTTTTAAAATTCACCCAAAGATCATCGGAAAGATATTGGCTAATGTAAAGATTAAGTAACATACAAAGGGTAAAAAAGCCCACCCAGCCTAAATTGATTTTTTTCCAAACGTTTTCCGGCAAAGTGATTTCTTTACCCAGAATTTCGCGAATTAAATTGCGTTTAAATACATATTGGCTAATAAGTAGAATGCCGGCGAATAAAGCGTAAATTAAGGTGACTTTCCATTTTAGAAAATTAAGTTCATTAAAATAAGCCGTTAAAGAACCAAAAAAGATAACAGAAACGCCCATAATTAAGGCTTGTTTATCCACTTTTTTATAAATTAACTTTAATAAAATAAGTTGAATAAAAGTGGCCACACATAAAGTTAAAGCCGCCTCGCGAATACCAACGAATTTATAAACGGTAAAAAATAAAATTAAAGGAATAAAATCTAAAAGTTGTTTCATTATTTTGCCCCTTTTGCATAAGGATTAGGCGTTTGCATAAAGCAAGTATAAAAACGGAAAGAAAAAATTAACGAAAAGACATAAACCGCAGAACTTAAGTAAGTACTGAGCAATAAAGAAATAAAATTATCGCCTGCAAAAGCGCTAAGATTATTTATCAAAAGGCCAAAGAAAAGATAGTTAATAATGCAGTAAATGCTTAATAAAAACGTTCTTTTTGTTCCTTGTTGCCACATACTTTGTAAATTTTCTTTCAAGGTTTTACGCGTAGTAACATAATCAACGAAAATTAAATTAAAACGAATAAAAATAAATAAGCCTAAAAGAAAACTTAAAAAAGAAAAAGCAGAAACGGAATGATTACTCATCAGGGCTAAAAATAAATCCACAAGACCTAATAAAAAAGGGAAAAAAATCAGTAAATTTAAAATAAAAAGGCCAATAAGACGCTGAGAAACTTGAGCAAAAAGTTGATTAAGATTGTTTTTGTGCTGAGTAAGTTGCTGAATTTTTACCATACTTAAAGCATATAAAATTAAATTACAAAGAAAATGCAAAAGCACTAAAAAAAACAGGCTATCGGGTAAAGCTATTTGCGGTAAGTCGAGATTATTTTGCGTCAAGGAAAAATTTTTCCAATTTTCTGGGACAGCGCGCATCAATAAATAACTAAAGGTTAAGGATTCTAAAGCAAAAAGCGCGCTAAAAAGGCTAAAAAATTTCGTTTGATTGCGCACAAAATTAAAACAATCGCGCAAAATAAATTTGAAATTGATAGGCATAAATAAGTTTCCAATAAAAAAACATCAGGCCGATATTATACGGATTTTTGCTAAAAAAACATCTAAAGAAACGCGCGTAAAAAAACCGCTTAGCAAAGTAAGCGGTTAAAAAATTAAGCTTTTTTTAAAAATTCAGATTTTAAAGAAAAACTTTGGCCATCAATTTTGCAATCCACATCGTGGTCGGCGTCCACTAAACGAATATTTTTCGCTTTTGTGCCTTTTTTCAATACGGTTGATGAACCTTTGACTTTTAAATCTTTAATTAAGATAACAGAATCGCCGTCTTGTAACAGGTTACCGTTGCTGTCTTTTACGATAAATTCATCGCTTTCGGCTTGAGCTTCGTCGCCAGACCATTCGTGAGCGCAATCAGGACAAACAAATTGAATACTGTCGTGATAAACATATTCACCGTTACATTTTGGGCATTTTGGCATATCTTGCATAGGATTTCCTTTCAAAGTTAAGTAAAAAAAGTACTAAAGGGCGAGAGTATAACAAAAAGATGAGTAAAAACAAAAGGCTAAAGGCTTAAGGAAAAGGGGCGAAAGAAGATAAAAATCATTCTTATACTTTCGGGTTAAATGAAAACAGTTTTTATTAAAAATCCTTTTAAAATTAAGTACTTATTTTTTCAAAAAGTCCTTGAAAAATGAAAATATCGGCTTAAGATAGGCGCACCAATGAGGCAAAAAGAGGGGTGAAATATGTTACAAAAAGCCATTATTGAAAAATTAAACGAGCAAATTAATCTCGAATATTATTCTTCCAACGTGTATTTACAAATGAGTGCATGGTGCGCTAAGCATGGTTATGCCGGCGCAAGTAGCTTTTTATTACGCCATGCCGATGAAGAATTACAGCATATGCAAAAATTATTTGCTTATGTGAGCGAAACAGGGGGCTTGCCCGTTTTAGGAAAAATTGAAGCGCCTAAACACGAATTTCAGAGCTTACGCGAAGTGTTTGAAATGACTTTCGCACACGAAAAAGTCGTAACGGCCAGTATCAATGCGTTAGTTGAAACGGCGGTGAATTTACGCGATCACTCTACCTTTGAGTTTTTACAATGGTATGTGGGCGAACAACACGAAGAAGAAACCTTATTTAAAGGCATTTTAGATAAGTTTAATTTATTAGGCGATGAAGGGCATTCTTTATACTTTATCGATCGTGATTTAGCCACTTTATAAGGAGAAATAAGATGTTATCGCAAAATGTGACGGCATTATTAAATGCGCAAATGAATTTAGAAATGTACTCAGCGAATTTATATTTACAAATGAGTGCGTGGTGCAAACAAAAAGGTTTTGAGGGCGCAGGCCAATTTTTAGCAGAACATTCCGCCGAAGAAATGACCCATATGCGCAAATTATTTACCTATTTAAATGAAACAGGCGCACAAGCCTTAATTGGTGAAATTGCCTCTGTGCCTTGTGAGTTTCAGTCATTAAAAGAGGTGTTAACCTTAACCTATGAACATGAACAATTCATTACGAGCAAAATCAATCAATTAGTTGGCACAACCTTTGATGAAAAAGATTATTCTTCTTTTCATTTTCTACAATGGTATGTGGCAGAACAACACGAAGAAGAAAGCCTATTTAGCGGAATTTTAGATAAATTCAATATTTTAGGCGATGACGGCAAAGCGAATTTCTTTGTGGATAAATATTTAGCGACTTTAGTAAAAGGCGTTTAAGCGAAAAGCGAAAGAAAATAAAAAAGGCGCATTATGCGCCTTTTGTTTTTTCTTCGTTTTAAAACAGACGTTTAAAACAGAAAAGTTTTACCAAATAATATGGAAGTCGTCGCCTTCATAAGCCACTAAGCATTTTGCAAAAACGTGAGGCATAGCGCCTTTTTCGTCGGCAAGACCAATCCAAACTTCAGCAAAAACTTCAGGATCAATTAAAACGCCAATTTCTTCGTCCCAGTTTTCCGCCGTATCATAAAGTGCGATTTGACCGAATTCAGGGAATTTTTCATTGAAAAGGGCAATTTCTTGTGGCGAGAGATTTTCTCCCGCCATTTCAAGAAAGGTTTGATAAGCAAAATCTAAAATTGCGTCATCTTGCATTCTTGGCATGATTTAACCTTATACGTTAAAGCGGAAGTGCATCACATCGCCATCTTGAACGATGTAATCTTTACCTTCTAAACGCCATTTACCCGCATCTTTTGCGCCCGCTTCGCCTTTGCATTCGATGAAATCATCATAGGCAATAACTTCGGCGCGAATGAAGCCTTTTTCAAAGTCAGTATGAATAACGGCGGCAGCTTTCGGTGCGGTGGCACCAATACCCACTGTCCAAGCGCGCACTTCTTTTACGCCTGCGGTGAAGTAGGTTTGAAGATTTAATAATTTATAACCAGCGCGAATCACACGGTTTAAACCCGGTTCTTCAATGCCTAAATCCGCTAAAAATTCATCGCGTTCTTCGTCGTCTAATTCAGCAATTTCCGCTTCGATGGCTGCACAAACCGGCACAACAACCGCGCCTTCCTTGCTTGCAATTTCGCGTACTTGGTCTAAATAAGGGTTGTTTTCAAAACCGTCTTCGTTCACGTTGGCAATGTACATTGTCGGTTTTAAGGTTAAGAAGTTATAACCTTTAATGGCTTTTAATTCATCTTCATCTAAGGCAACAGAGCGAATCATACCGGCTTCTTCTAAAGTAGGACGAATTTTTTCCATAATAGCCAGTTCAAACTTCGCGTCTTTATCGCCCCCTTTAGCACGTTTGCTTAAACGTAAAATAGCACGTTCACAGCTGTCTAAATCCGCTAAAGCTAATTCTGTATTGATGATTTCAATATCATCTAATGGGCTAATTTTGCCTGAAACGTGAACGATATCGTCATTTTCAAAACAACGTACCACATGGCCAATGGCGTCGGTTTCACGAATGTTCGCTAAGAATTTATTTCCTAAACCTTCCCCTTTGCTGGCCCCGGCGACTAAACCTGCGATATCCACAAATTCCATCGTTGTCGGTAGGGTGCGTTCTGGTTTAACAATTTCCGCTAAAGCCGTAAGACGTGGGTCAGGCATTGGAACAACGCCGGTATTTGGTTCGATGGTACAGAAAGGGTAGTTCGCCGCTTCAATACCTGCTTTGGTTAATGCATTAAAAAGCGTTGATTTGCCAACATTCGGTAAGCCAACGATACCACATTTAAATCCCATAATTTTTTCCTTTTCTAAAGTATTTTTGTTTAAAATTAACGTTACGCTTTAAAGCTATTTAAGCGCGTTGTCGCTTTCACAATGCCATCTTTGACTAAAATAGGTAAGCTATTTACCGCTTCATCAAGGGCTTTTTCAATTTTTGTTTTTTCCGTTGGCGAAGGTTTGCCTAACACAAAATTTGTGACTAAATTGCGATCGCCAGGATGCCCAATACCTACGCGTAAACGATAGAAGTTTTTGTTGTTACTTAAAGACGCAATAATATCGCGCAAACCGTTATGGCCACCATGACCGCCACCGAGTTTAATTTTCGCACAACCTGGCGGTAAATCTAATTCATCGTGTACCACAAGAATTTCTTCCGCTTTAATGCGGTAAAAATTGGCCATTGCACCAACGGCTTTACCGCTTAAATTCATAAAAGTTGTGGGTAATAAAAAACGCATTTCCACGCCATCAATCATAGCGCGTGCGGTTTTACCGAAAAATTTGCCTTCTTCTTTAAAGGAAAAGCCGTATTGACGTGCCATTTCCATTAAACACCATTCACCGGCGTTATGGCGTGTGTCGGTATATTTATCTCCAGGGTTGCAAAGCCCTACAATTAGCTTAATTTCAGACATTTTGTCAGCCTTTACTCAATAAAAACGCGGTATTTTAACGGAAAACGCCCTTAATCACAACGCACAAAACAAGCGCGCAAATTTTTCACGATTTTTCGGCGCGAGAGGCATTTTTTAAGTAAGTTAAGACAAGGTTGGCATGCTCTTTGGTTTTAAATTTTGTGAAAACCTGGCAAATTTTACCTTCTTCATCAATTAAAAAGCTGATGCGGTGCAGACCTTCATAAACTTTGCCCATAAATTTTTTTTCGCCCCAAACACCAAAAGCCTGCGCCACGTTATGTTCAGGATCGGAAAGAAGCGTAAAATTCAGGGCTTTTTTCTGAGTAAAATTGAAAAGTTTTGCGGGTAAATCCGGGCTGATACCAAGAATTTGTATCTTAAGGTCGTCAAACTCGCTTTTATGTTCGCGCAAATCACAAGCTTGCGTGGTGCAACCTGGCGTTAAGGCTTTAGGATAAAAATACACTAAAACTTTTTGCCCTAAATAATCTTGTAAAGAATGCGCTTGGCCCTGTTGGTCAAGCAAGGTGAAATGAGCCGCCATATCACCGCTGTTTAAAGGGGAAATAGACATCATAAGACCCTCCTTGGGTTTATCTTTTCTTATAAAAAAAGTTCTAATAATTCGTTTAAAAAGAGTTTGCCATGTTCGGTGACTTGCCAAGTCGTGGCCGTTTCTTGAATGTAGCCTTGCTTTTTCGCTTGCTCAAGTTGTAAGGCGACATCGTCAAAAGTTAAGCCAGTAAAACTCAGAAATTCCGCTTTAGGCACGGCTTCAAGTAAACGGAAACGATTCATAAAATATTCAAAGGCCAAATCTTCTTGGCTGACTTTATTTTCTAAATGTAAATATTGTCCTTGCAAGTAGCCTTTAGGGTGCTTGGTTTTGCTAAAACGCCAAATTTCGCCAAGTTGACCTTCGCTGACATCAGAAATTTTTCCATGAGCGCCACAACCAATGGCTAAGTAGTCACCAAAACGCCAATAATTTAAGTTATGAGCGCATTGAAAGCCTTTTTTGGCATAGGCGGAAGTTTCGTATTGTTCATAGCCTGCTGAGCGAAGCAGTTGGTCGCCTTTTTCAAAAATCGCCCAAAGTTCATCTTCATCGGGGAGCTTGGGTGGGCGAGAGCCAAAAAGCGTATTAGGTTCAATCGTCAGTTGATACCAAGAAAGATGAGGCGGATTGAGCGCGATCGCTTGTTTTAAATCGGCTAAAGCACTTTCAAGGGTTTGCCCTGGTAAGCCGTGCATTAAATCTAAATTAAAACTTTTTAAGCCTTTTTGACGCAAACTTTGTGCCGTTTGAATGGCCGTTATAGCTTGACGAGCATCGTGAATACGCCCAAGTTTTTTTAATTGATCGTCGGCAAAACTTTGTACGCCCATAGAAAGGCGCGTTACGCCCGCTTCAACAAACCCTGTAAATTTTTCAATTTCTAAAGTGCCAGGATTGGCTTCTAAGGTAATTTCAATTTGAGGGGCAAAGGCAATGCGTTTTGCAATTTCGCTTAAAAGGTATTGTAATGCTTGCGCACTCAGTAAACTTGGCGTGCCACCGCCGATAAAAATACTTTGTAAAGGGCGTTGCTGAAGGGCTTTTTTAAAACGCGCTAAATCTTGCTCTAAATCGGCTAATAAATGAAAAATATAGTCCTTTTCAGGAATGTCGCCTTTTTGTTGGTGGGAATTAAAATCGCAATAAGGGCATTTTTGTACGCACCAAGGAATGTGAATATATAAGCTAAGTGGAAGGTTCATGTTGTTTTATCATTAAAGGAAAAGCCTAGTTAAAAGGCTTTTCCTAAGAAAAGAGATTAAGAGTGCGCTTTGGCCATTTCAAATTCAATTAACATCATCAAAATATGAATGACTTTAATATGAATTTCTTGAATACGATCCGCATAGCCAAAGTGAGGCACGCGAATTTCGACATCAGCAAGGCCGGCCATTTTACCGCCATCTTTGCCTGTGAGCGCGATGACTTTCATACCTTTTTCTTTGGCTGCTTTAATGGCGTTTAAAACATTTTTAGAATTTCCTGAGGTGGAAAGACCAAATAACACATCGCCTTTTTTTCCCACCGCTTCAACGTAGCGTGAGAACACATAATCGTAGCCAAAATCATTACTTACGCAACTTAAATGGCTTACGTCAGAAATCGCAATGGCAGGGTAGCCAGGACGATTTTCACGGTAACGCCCGGTTAATTCTTCAGCAAAGTGCATGGCATCACAATGAGAGCCACCGTTTCCACAAGAAAGCACTTTACCGTCGTTTTTAAAGCTTTGTGCAATTAAAAGCGCCGCGTCTTGAATAAGTTGAATGTTTTTTTCATCATTCACAAACTCATCTAACACTTTTTGCGCTTCCGTTAATTCCGCTTTAATCTCTTTTAAATACATTTCATTCTCCTTATTGAGCGTTGAGGTCGCGCCATTCTAACGGAACAGCGCCTAATCGCGAAATAAAATTCATTATTGAGCTTAAATTTTCCTTTAAGCGCAGAGAATTCCAACAAAGAAAGCCTTATTCTACAACGAAAATGCCCAAACAGCCGGCATCGGCTAAACAGAGGTTACTCGCGCCGAAAATAAAGGGGAATTTATTCGTGCAATGATGATCAAAACGGACTAAAAGTTGCACTTCTTTATTCACATAAACGCTATCTTTCCAAGCCAGCTGTTCGCGAGGGCGGTGTGTATCGCCTACTTTTTCAACGATAAATTTTGCCCCTTGAAGACGAAAACCTGTGGGCGCATCGCTTTGAATGACCCAACGTTCCACCGAGCCTTTTTTGCAACGAATATCTAAACGGCGAGGGTCAAAAGATTGCCCGTTGATGGTGGCATTTTGCGTATTTAATTTAAAAAGACGCGTGCGAGCAACGGGGGCTTTAAGCATTTGTTGTGCATCGGTGGTAAAGCGGAAATTTTTCGGCGCGGGAAAGGCCGAGGCAAGTCCTGAGGTGCGAATTTCAAGAACGGTATTTTCTTGTAAAAGATCTCGCTTGAAATAATAGGCTAAAAAGGACGGTTTTTCCCCTGCGAGCAATTTCGCCGAACCGCCATTTGACATATTAACCAAAATTTCGGCGCGTTCACTTGGCGCTAGGGTTAAACCTTGCACCGTTAAATTTTGGCTAAGAAACCCTTGGTCTTGGGCGATAAGATCAAATTTACGTCGATCAGCAAAACGTAAATGATAAGTGCGCGAAACAGAAGCATTAACTAAACGCAAACGGAGTAATTCTGTGGGCGCCTTAAAAAAGGGATTTTCCACCCCGTTCACAAAAAGGCGATGACCTAAAAATTGATAGTTATCAACTTGGAAAAGCTGTTCGCCTTGGTCGTTAAGCTGAAGATCTTGCAAAATAAGCGGAATATCATTGACGCCATATTGTTGTGGCAGTTGGTTTTTTTTCTCTTTAGGATCTTCAATAATACAAAGCCCCGCTAAGCCCCGATAGGTTTGATAAGCCGACTGTTGCCAAGTGCAAGCATGATAAAAACAACAACCTGCCGGTTGTGTTATAGGAATTACGGGCGCCCAAGATTGTCCTGGATTTAAGGTGTGAGAAAACCCGCCAGAAAGCTCACCTGGGGTTTGTAAACCTTGTAAGTTAATGGCCAAACGTTCGTTTAAATGGTTTTTCCAAGTAAATTTAGCAAATTCCCCACGTTGTAAAAAAAGTGTGGGGGCTAAATATTGCCCATTAAAGCCCCAAACCGTCACTTTATTTCGCCACAAGGTGGTTTGCGAAGTTTCTGCGGTTAGGAAAAAAGGTTTGCCTTTTTTATTCGTCAGCAAAGGCGGAATAATTAAAGGCTGACGGGACGCATATTCTGCCCAAGCGGGCATAGCCATACTTGCACCAGACAAGCTGAGCATTTTCAGTAACTGACGGCGAGAAAGGTTTGCTTGCATGATATTCTCTTATTTTTCTGCTTGTTCTGCTGATGCAATTTCCGCATCTAATTCTGCGATGCGTTTTTCCATAATAGCGTGGCAATGTTGCGCTAAATCACGCACGTTTTCACGTTTGTAGGCGGAAACATCAATAGGGTCTAATTCTTCACAAATAACGCGACCATTATTCCAACGATTTAATTTAACGCGCCCTTGAGTGGTGGAACAAACAACGGGAATAATCGGCACGCCTGCAGAAATCGCAGAATGAAAAGCTCCTGTTTTAAAAGGTAATAAGCCACGACCACGGCTTCTTGTTCCTTCAGGAAACATCCAAATAGAAAGATTATCTTGATGAATACGTTGAGATAAGGCGTTCATGGTGCTGTGCGCTTTGTTGCGATTATTGCGGTCAAGGAAAATATTACCGCTGGCCCAATAAAGTAAACCGAAAAAAGGGATCCAAGCTAAGGATTTTTTCCCAACGCTTACAGTACGCGGACGCACCATATAAGAAATGGTGACCATATCGTAATTATTTTGATGATTGCCAATATAAATGGCCGGTGTTTGAGGATTTTTCGGATTAAAACGATATTCCGTTTTTAAGCCAAAAAATTTATGTAAACGTCCAAACCAGCGTGCGATGACGCTCACATTATTGGGGTTACGAAAATGAAGCAGTGAATAAAGCGAGCCTAAAAGGCAAATTAAAATACAACTAATAATGACAATAAAAAAACGTAAAATGGCGAGCATAATAGTAAATCCTTAAAAAAAAATTGGCAGAAGTATAACAAAATTTATGTAGAAAAGTGGGAAAAAATGCTAGTCTACGGCGCTTTATAAGAAGATTTTCACTTGTTCGCGTAGGGTTTTTATATGCGCAAAACTTTTTTTATTTCAGATTTACATTTAAGCGACACACGCCCTGACTTAACGGCACTCTTTGTTCAGTTTATGCAAGAAAAAGCGCCAACAGGGGAAAAGCTGTATATTTTAGGGGATTTGTTTGATTTTTGTGTGGGGGATGATGAAAATTCCCCCGTGATGCAACAGGTACAAGAACAAATTCAAACATTAACGGCCAAAGGCGTGCCTTGTTACTTTATTGCGGGTAACCGAGATTTTTTATTAGGTAAAAAGTTTGCTCAAAGTTGCGGTTTAATTTTATTGCCTGAATATCAAGTGATGGATTTATATGGCGAAAAAACGCTGATTTGCCATGGCGACACACTTTGTATTGATGATGAAAAATATCAACGCTTTCGCCAAAAAGTGCAACAAAAATGGCGTCAACGTTTATTTTTAGCCCTGCCTTTATGTTTACGTCTTAAAATTGGCCAAAAAATTCGTGAAAAAAGTCAGCAAGATAAAAAAGCCAAAGCGCAAAGCATTATGGACGTCAATGCAGAGTTTGTGGCAAGTCAAATGCAAAAATTCGGCGCGAGTCAACTTATTCATGGGCATACTCATCGACAAAACTGTCATATTTACCCCCATTATACGCGTATCGTTTTAGGCGATTGGGGCGAAAAAGCGAGCATTCTTGCGGTGTATGAAAACGGCGAAAAACAATTTTTTGATAAGTAAAAGTAAACAAATAAAACCTATTCATTTGTTTTGCCTATTGTAATAATTGCGACTGTCTACTTGTATTTAGGTACTAGGGTGTTAGAATTTCAAACGAATTTACTTAAACATCTCGAAAAGGAGTACGACATGACGTTTAAATTACCAGAATTAGGCTACGCCTACGATGCCTTAGAGCCAATTATTGATGCTGAAACCATGCATTTACATCACGATAAACATCATCAAACTTATGTGAATAATGCAAATAAAGCCGTAGAAGGGTTGATTGGCTTTGAAGGTATGTGTCCAGGCCAGGTGCTTGCCTTGTTAGATAAAGTACCTGCAGAACGCCGACCTTCTGTGCGTAATCATGTTGGTGGTCATATAAACCATACCTTATATTGGAAATGTATGAAAAAAGGCACGGAACTCAAAGGCCCATTAAAAGAGGCGATTATTCGTGATTTTGGTTCTGTTGAAGCCTTGCGTGAGGCTTTAAGTAAAATGGCGGTAAGTCAGTTTGGTTCAGGCTGGGCGTGGTTAATGCTTTCTCGCGAAGGAAAACTTTTTGTGGCGCAAACCTCAAATCAAGATTCGCCAATTATGGGTGAAAAATATGTTGGTTTTACAGGTTATCCTTTATTAAATATTGACGTATGGGAACATGCTTATTACTTAAAATATAAAAGTAACCGTGCCGATTACGTCAGCGCATTTTGGGATATTATTAACTGGGATTATGTTTCAGAACGTTTTAAACATGCAGGAAACCCACATTTTGATATGCTCTTAAATAAAAATAAAGCATAAAAAGGTATAAAAAAGGGGGAAAGAAAAAGGCCAAGAAAATGGCCTTTTTTTTATGTTTCATTTCGCGCCGAAAATTAAGAGCGTTTTTGTAGCAAGTACCAAATTAAGGCCATAAAGCAAAAACTTGGACAAAGCGCGCCTAAAGCCGGCGGAATGTCATATAAAATACTGATACGTCCAAAGACTTCATTGATGACATAAAATAAGAAACCAAAACAAATTCCCGTGACAATCCGCGCGCCTGCGCTGACACCGCGTAATTGGCCAAAAATAAAAGACAGTGCCAAAAGCAACATAATGCTCACCGTCAGCGGTTGAAAGATTTTTTGCCAAAAAGTTAATTCAAAGCGTTTTGCATCTTGTCCTGTTTGTTTCATAAATTGCACATAGCGATACAAACCTGAAACAGAAAGAGAAGTCGGGCGTAAAGATGCAATCCCCAGTTTGTCTGGCGTTAAACTCGTTTGCCAATCTTGCGTTGGCGCACTTCCCATTAAAATGCCCTCAGGGCTGATTTTAGAAAATTTTAATCCTTGTAATTGCCATTGGCCTTGATGATATTGGGCTAATTTTGCTTGCGTAATTTCTTGCAATTCACGTTTTTGATTAAAGCGATAAATGGATAAATTATGTAGTTTGGTGTTTTCGGTAATACGTTGAATATAAACGAAATTATCACCGTCTTTTGCCCAAATACTGCTTTTGTTGGAAAGAATAGAACCACCATAAAAAGCCTGGGAACGCATATTGCGCGCAAACTGTTCGGTTTGTGGCACGCCCCATTCGCCCATAAGCATGGTAATAAGCACCAAAGGAATGGCAGACTTTAAAACAGATAAGGTAATTTTAAAACGAGAAAGCCCCGCCGCTTGCATAACCACTAATTCGCTACGGCTTGCAAGACCACCCAGAGCAATTAACCCGCCTAAAAGCGCCGCCATAGGGAAGAAGGTTTCCACATCTTTTGGCATCGTAAGTAAAGTGAAAAGTCCCGCTTTCCAAATATCATAAGAGCCTTCGCCCACGCTTCTAAATTGTTCTACAAATTTAATGATGGCGGAAAGCCCCACTAAAGCAAATAAAGTGGCAAAAATCGTACCTAAAATATTTTTGCCAATATAGCGATCAAGGGTGGATAACATCATAAGTTTGCTCCTTTTTTGCTTAATGATTTGCTTTTAAGGTTTGTGCGCCATTGATAAACTCGTGGGCTATTCCAACTATTTAAGAAAATACCCAAAGCAAGAAAAGCAAAATTGACGGCAGGAATAAAAAATTCGGCGTTTAATTTGCCTGAAGCACCGGCAGATTTAAGAGAACTTTGCAGTAAAAAATAAATTAAATAAATTAAAAGCGCCGGCAAAATTTTAGCAAAACGTCCTTGGCGAGGGTTAACTTTACTTAAGGCTACGGCAATTAAGGCCATAATCGGCACAGAAAAAATTAAAGTGAAACGCCAATGAAGTTCCGCTTTAGCTTCTTGGCTGTGTTTTGTTAAAAGTTCAGGCAATGTGAGCATTTCTTCATCCGTGCTGTTTTGGTTCGTGACAGCTTTGTGGCCTAAATAGGCTTCATAATTATCAAAATGCGTTAAGGTGAAATTCCCTTTCCCCGCAACGCCTTCGGTGCGAGCGGTATTATGCAAGGCTAAAATTTGATCGCCATTTTCCAAAGATTTTAAAGAACCAAACTCTGCCACAGAAATAGCGGGCAGATTGTTTTTGTTCGCCGATTGGAAAATATAAACGTCTTTTAAAACATCCTTTTTAATATCATCAATAAATAACACCGTGCCATTTAAAGTCACGAATTGCCCCGCAGAAAGTAAGCTCATAGTTGGGTTTGCTTTCGCTTCATCTAAAATATCTTCTTGTTGTTTTAAGCTAAGAGGCGATAAGTAAAACGTGTTGTAAGTCGCAAAAATTGCCGTAAAAAAGGCCAGTAATAAGGCCACTTTTACTAAGGCTTGTTGCCCAATACCACAAGCGCGCATCACGGTAATTTCACTTTCTGCGTAAAGACGACCAAAAGTTAAAAGCAGGGCAATAAACAAACTTAAAGGTAAAATTAACTGAATCATCGTAGGAATGCCAAGCCCTAATAAAGAAAAGACTAAATCCGTTGGCACTTTTCCGTTGGTGGCAGAACCTAAAATGCGCACTAATTGTTGAGAGAAAAAAATCAGTAATAAAATGAGTAAGATTGCAATTTGGCTTTTCAGCACTTCTTTACTTAAATATTTGGTTAAAATCACATTATTGCCTTGTTTCGCTTGCTTTTTTAAGAAAAAACGGTAGTTTTATTTCGTTGCTTTTTTACAGCGTTTCCGACGCTGCAAAACGGCTTATAATACCGTATTTTTAGTGTAAAAACATTATAAAGAGAGGAATAAAATGCAATATCTTGCTAAAAACCAAGCGCTAGCAAATGCGCAAGACAGTATTATTTTAGGCGTTTTTGAAAATGGAGAATTAACGCCGAGTGCCGAACTTTTTGATCATTTAACCGAAAAATCTTTAAGCCAACTGATTAAAGACGGCGAAATGCAAGGTAAAGTGGGCGATATTATGGTGTTACGCCATGTGCCAAATAGCCCTGCTGTGCGTGTTTTTGTGGTTGGTTGCGGTAAAAAAGATGCGCTGAGCGTGAAAGATTATCGCAAAATTTATGCGTTATTGATTAAAGAAATTGAAAAAACAGCTTGTAAAAGCGTTGTGAGCTATTTAAATGAAGTGGCGTTAAAAGATCGTCATCTTGTGTGGCAATTACGTTTCGCCGTAGAAAGTATGCAAAATGCGCGCTATGTTTTTGATGATTTTAAAAGCAAAAAAACAGCGAATGACGCCAACATTGCCGAATTTATTTTTAATGTAAAAGAAGAACAACTTGCGCAAGCTCAAGAAATTTTAGCGCAAGCCTGCGCCATTGAATATGGTGTGAAAATGACAAAAGACCTTGCTAACTGCCCACCGAATATTTGCAATCCTGCTTTTTTAGCTTTACAAGCGGAAGGCTTAGCGAGCCGTTCTCATAAAATTGAAACAGTGGTTATCAATGAAGCGCAAATGCAAGAATTAGGTATGACTTCTTATTTAGCGGTTTCACAAGGTAGCGTAAACGAAGCGAAAATGTCTATTATGACCTATCGTAATGCGCCAAACCCAGAGGCTAAACCGATTGTTTTAGTGGGTAAAGGCTTAACTTTTGATGCAGGCGGTATTTCCTTAAAACCAGGCGCAGGTATGGATGAAATGAAATACGATATGTGTGGCGCGGCAACCGTTTATGGTGTGATGAATGCTTTAGCGGAGCTAGATTTACCGCTTAACATTATCGGTGTTATGGCAGGATGTGAAAACTTACCTGATGGCAAAGCTTATCGTCCAGGCGATATTCTGACCACAATGAGCGGATTAACCGTTGAAGTGTTAAATACGGATGCAGAAGGGCGTTTGGTGTTATGTGATGCCTTAACTTATGTTAAACGCTTTGAGCCGGAATTAGTGATTGATATGGCAACGTTAACCGGTGCTTGTGTGGTGGCTTTAGGTGCGCATAACAGCGGATTGATGACAGAAGATGAAACCTTAGCGCAACAATTATTAAGCGCAGGCGATGAAACACAAGATAAAGCATGGCGTTTACCATTAGGCGAAGAATATAACGAACAACTTAAATCTAATTTTGCAGATTTAGCGAATATCGGTGGCCGTTGGGGTGGCGCAAGCACAGCGGGAACATTCTTAGCAAACTTTACGGAAGATTATCGCTGGGCGCATATTGATATTGCAGGAACAGCTTGGAAAGAAGGCAGTGAAAAAGGCGCAACAGGACGTCCTGTGCATTTAATTATGCAATTCTTATTAAACTTAGCGAAGGCTTAAAGAAAGGTTCGCGCCGAAAAAAAGAAAAATTTCGGTGCGAGTGAAAATAAAAAACGTTGTGTAAAAACACAACGTTTTTTTTATTTAAAGCGAGCGATTATTCTTCGCTGGCTAATTTTAACGCGCGAGTTTTGACTTGATTTTTAAGTAAGTCTTTAAATTCAGCGATGGTCATTGAACCAAGATCTGCGCCTTTACGGGTACGTACGGCAACTTTACCTGCTTCAATTTCTTTATCGCCACACACTAACATGTAAGGTACACGGCGTAAGGTATGTTCGCGGATTTTAAAGCCAATTTTTTCGTTACGTAAGTCAGCTTTTACGCGTAAACCGGCATCAGAAAGTTCTTTCACCACGTTTTGCACGTATTCGCCTTGGCTGTCGGTAATATTTAATACAACAGCTTGAGTTGGGGCTAACCATGCAGGGAAGAAACCTGCGTATTCTTCGATGATAATACCGATGAAACGTTCTAAAGAACCTAAAATTGCACGGTGAATCATAACCGGAGTTTTACGATCATTATCTTCTGCAACATAAGAGGCATTTAAACGACCTGGTAAAGCAAAGTCTAATTGCACTGTACCGCATTGCCATTCACGATCTAAACAGTCGCGTAAAGCAAACTCAATTTTCGGCCCGTAGAATGCGCCTTCGCCAACTTGAATTTCATATTCTAAACCGTTTGCGCTTAAGGCTTTCGCTAAGTCTTCTTCCGCGCGATCCCACATTTCATCAGAACCAATGCGATGGTCAGGACGAGTTGAAAGTTTCACTTCAATGTTGGTAAAACCAAAGGTGCTGTAAATATCGTAAACCATACGAATACAGTTCGATACTTCGCTTTCAATTTGTTCTTCGGTACAGAAAATGTGTGCGTCATCTTGGGTGAAACCACGAACACGCATTAAACCATGTAAAGAACCAGAAGGTTCGTTACGGTGACAAGAACCAAACTCAGCCATACGTAATGGTAAATCACGGTAAGATTTTAAACCTTGGTTAAAGATTTGTACGTGGCCAGGACAGTTCATTGGTTTTACGCAGTATTCACGATTTTCAGAACTGGTGGTAAACATTAAATCACCGTAATTTTGCCAGTGACCTGTTTTTTCCCATAACACGCGATCCATCATAAATGGACCTTTCACTTCTTGATAATCGTATTCTTTTAATTTAGTACGCACGAAAGTTTCTAATTCGCGGAAAACAGTCCAACCGTCATTGTGCCAGAACACCATACCTGGTGCTTCTTCTTGCATATGGTAAAGGTCAAGAGCTTTACCAATTTTGCGGTGGTCACGTTTTGCCGCTTCTTCTAAGCGTTGAAGGTAAGCTTTTAATTGTTTTTTATCCGCCCAAGCTGTGCCGTAAATGCGTTGTAACATTTTATTGTCGCTGTTACCACGCCAGTAAGCACCAGCAACTTTCATTAGTTTAAAGTTATGGCAAAAACGCATATTTGGCACATGCGGGCCACGACACATATCAATATATTCTTGGTGATGATATAAAGCAGGGGTTGCGCTACGTTCGATATTTTCGTTTAAAATTTCTTGTTTGTAAGTTTCTTCACGAGCCACAAAAGCATCGAAAGCATCTTGCCAAGTACCGACTTTTTTCACTACGTCGTAGTTTGTTTTCGCTAACTCAAGCATACGTTTTTCAATTTTTTCTAAATCGTCTTGAGTTAAAGAATGATCTAAATCCACATCGTAATAAAAACCGTTGTCGATAGTCGGGCCAATTGCCATTTTGGCATTAGGATAAAGTTGTTTTAAAGCATGACCTAAAAGGTGTGCGCAAGAGTGGCGAATAATTTCTAAACCGTCTTCGTCTTTTGCGGTGATGATTTCTAAAGTCGCATCCTCAGAGATGATATCGCACGCATCATGACGTTCGCCATTTACGCGACCTGCGATGGTTGCTTTAGCTAAGCCTGCGCCAATACTTTGGGCGACTTCTAAAATAGAAACGGGTTGTTCAAATTGACGAACTGAGCCGTCTGGTAAAGTAATATTAGGCATTATTTAGTCCTTCTACAGTGGTAACCCACACGACAGGTTACTTGTTTTAACAAAAAAGAAAACAAGGGAAAACCCTTGCCAAAATGCGTCCTTTTCTCTTACCTACTTTGTAAAAAAGAAAAGACGCTCGACATTCTACGCCTTTTTTTGCAAGGTGCAAAGCGTAGACGCTAAGCTTTAATAAAATCTGAAAATTCGGCGCGAGTGATCGTTTTTAAATCTTGCGGATTGACTTTAATTTGTAAGCCAATTTTTCCGCCAGAAACAAAAATGCTGTCCCAATTTTGTGCCGTAGCATGAATAAAGGTCGGGAAGAGTTTTTTCATCCCCACGGGCGAGCAACCGCCATGAATATAACCGGTTAAAGGGAACAGATCTTTTTGTTTTAGCATTTCAATTTTTTTGACGCCCGCAGTACGCGCCGCCATTTTTAAATCTAATTCCGCTTCACTTGGCACGCAGAAAACATAAAAACCTTTGTTGTTATCTGTGGTGACTAAGGTTTTAAAAACGCGTTCTGGTGGATGGTTTAAGGCTTGGGCGACCTCTTTAGCCGAAAGCGAGCCATCGGTTGGATAACTGTGAATTTCATATGCAATGTTGGCTTTATCTAACATTCGCATTGCGTTGGTTTTATGAATTTTAGCCATAAAAGCTCCCATTAAGTCACAAAATACATAATAAAAAAGCAGACCCTAAGATCTGCTTTTTTTCAGAATAAAACTGAATTATTTAGTCATTGCAGCAACTTCTGCAGCGAAATCAGTTTCTTCTTTTTCGATACCTTCACCAACTTCTAAACGAACGAAGTTAACAACGTCAGCACCGTTTTGTTTTAAGAATTCACCAACAGAGATTGATGGATCCATAACGAATGGTTGACCAGTTAAAGAAACTTCGCCAGTGAATTTTTTCATGCGACCTTCAACCATTTTTTCAGCGATTTCTTGTGGTTTACCAGATTGCATTGCGATGTCGATTTGAATTTGACGTTCGTGAGCAACAACATCAGCAGGTACATCTTCAGGTTTAACGAAGTCTGGACGGCTTGCTGCAACGTGCATTGCAACTTTTTTCAATAATTCTTCATTTGCATTTTGACCTGCAACTAACACTGCGATTTTCGCGCCGTGTTTGTAAGAACCTAATTCAGCACCTTCTAAGTAAGCAACACGACGGATAGTCATGTTTTCACCGATTTTAGCTACTAATGCAGTACGTTTTTCTTCAAATGCTTGTTGAATTTCTTCAATGCTTGCGCCTTTGTGAGCTGCTGCATAATCTGCAACTTCGTTTGCTAATTCTAAGAAACCAGCATCTTTTGCTACGAAGTCAGTTTCGCAGTTCATTTCAACTAATGCACCGAAACCTTCAGCGATACGTACGATAACAACACCTTCAGCAGCTACGCGACCTGCTTTTTTCGCCGCTTTAGCTTGGCCAGATTTACGCATGTTGTCGATAGCTAATTCGATATCACCTTCAGCAGCGACTAATGCTTTTTTACATTCCATCATACCTGCGCCAGTACGGTCACGAAGTTCTTTTACTAATTTTGCTGTAATTTCAGCCATTTTTGAGTCCTTTTAATTTACGAATTATTTATTGTGTTAACAGCTTTTGACATAAGTTCAACGTCACTGTTTAGGTGAAGATGAGGCTTTGAATAAGCAAAAATACTCGCATGTAAATCACCATTAAAAAGAGGATGAAACATTGCGGTATTCATACTTAAGTCCTTATTTTCACCAAGAGTCATTCGTTATGAATGGCCTCTCACAATAATAAGATTGAATAACGATGTGTTTAAAGATGTGAGAAAAGTGGGGCCTTAACCCCACTTTACAGAAAAATTACTCAGCGTCTTCAACGATATCAGCAATTAATTCTTCAGTAACGTTTTCGTTATCGTTACGACCTTCGTTTACAGCTTTTGCTGCAGCAGAAAGGTAAAGGTTGATAGCGCGAGATGCGTCATCGTTACCTGGGATGATGTAATCAACGCCATCTGGGTTAGAGTTAGTATCTACAACAGCGAATACAGTGATACCTAGATTGTTAGCTTCTTTGATTGCGATGTGTTCGTAGTCTGCACCGATTACGAAAATTGCATCAGGAATGCCAGCCATATCTTTGATACCGCCAAGGCTTAACTCAAGTTTTTCCATTTCGCGAGTACGCATTAACGCTTCTTTTTTAGTTAATTTGTCAAAAGTACCGTCTAATGCTTGAGCTTCTAAATCTTTTAAGCGTTTGATTGATTGACGAACGGTTTTCCAGTTAGTCAACATACCACCTAACCAACGGTGGTTAACGAAGAATTGGTTGCATTCTTTTGCTGCATTTTCAACAGCTTCAGAAGCAGCGCGTTTTGTACCAACGAATAAAACTTTACCGCCGTTTGCAGAAATACGAGTTAATTCTGCTAACGCTTCGTTGAACATTGGAACTGTTTTTTCTAAGTTAACGATGTGAACGCCGTTGCGAGCACCGAAAATGAATGGTTTCATTTTTGGATTCCAGTAACGAGTTTGGTGACCGAAGTGAACACCCGCTTGAAGCATTTCACGCATTGTAACTTGTGCCATAATAAAATTTCCTTATAAAATTTGGGTTTAGCCTCCACATACCAAGCAAAACGACCGTTTGGCACCCCGTTTTACCCCTTTAGTATGCGTGTGTTTTAGAGTTAAAAAATACGTTATTTCACTTGAGCAAAATAACGGCGCACTTTATACCATATTTTATAGTCGATGACGAGAATTTTTTTCAAAATGTGTGCGAAAGACAAAATTTCGGCGCAAGAGAAAAATATTTTCAGACTTAAAAAAAGAAAAGTCACTCGCACCGAAAAAAAGCAACTTGTATGGTTGTTTTTTTGTATAATTTGGGATTTCGAGTTTTAGTGGTTTTTAAAATCGCTTTTTTGATTAACTTTCTTTTAGCTAAGGAATAAAAAATGGAATATTATTTTAACGTATTAAAAAACTTTTCTTTTGAAGGTCGAGCCAGCAGAAAAGAGTTTTGGAGTTTTTTCTTTATTAATTACAGTATCTTAGTCGTTCTTGGACTTTATGCGGTTAACTCGATGATTGAGCAAAAAGAAGATGTGACTGGGATAGTTATTTTTGGCATTTATCTTTTTGCGACTTTCGTTCAAGGATTAGCCGTATTTGTACGTCGATTGCATGATACAGGGCGAAGTGGCTGGTGGGTGTTACTTAATGCAATACCAAATATTGGGATCGTTATTTTGTTGATATTTTGCTGTTTTGATAGCCAAGAAGGCTCTAATGAATACGGTGAAAATCCTAAAGGCAAAGACATTATTGAGAAAAACGACTAAGTAGAACATAAAAATAAAGCGCTTAATGTTGATGGACATAAGCGCTTTTTTATTATTCTTTAAACCCCAATTTTTTTAGTAGGGTAATGCCAGGACACCATTTGGTTAAAGAAGATTGAAAGAGCATAAAACCGACCATAAAGGCCCAGGCAAACCAGTAAGGATGAAAAATCAGCCCAAGCGTAAGTGAAAGCATAATTTCAAGACCAACAATAAAATGAAGTGCATCGTAGACTTTCATAAAAATTCCTTTGCTTTATTGACATAATAAAAAAGCGATCAAATGACCGCTTTTTAAAAATGAAAAATTATTGCTCGCTTTGCATAAATTCTTCGTTAATTTTAATTTCCGCTTGTGCGCGTAACGCTTTTAATAAGGTGAGATTTAAAACGGATTTTTGAACTTGATCCATTTGTTGATTAAATAACGCTTGTTGTTTTGCGTTAAGTTCACCATTTTTCACGCTTAATAATTCCACGATTTTCACATTGCCGTCGCTTGTTTTAAGTGCTTTGAACAGCGCTTTTCCATCTAAAGGTTTTGGCATAGCGAAAATAGCTTGATTGAAAGCAAGGTTGCTTTGATCTGCGTAAGTTAAAGTTTCTTCAGGGCCAAAGGCTAAAGCATCAGCATTTTCTTTGCCTTCATTTAAAGCTTGCGCTTGTTTTTCCGCTTGCGCGAAAACTTCCGCTTGTGCTTTTTCTAATTTTAATTGAGCCATAATTTCAGCTTTGGCTTCAGCTAAGCTTTGTACACCAGCAACTTTATGAGCAAGCACGCGTACAACGATAGAATGTTGGTCGCCGACATTGATTGCTTCAGAGTTGATTTCACCTTGTGTTAAATCAGAGTCAAATAACGCGCTTAAAACGTTAGCGTAATTTAAAGCTTCAGGCACATTTTGACGAGAGAACATCGCCGTTTCATGCACAGGTAAATCTAAAGCTTCACCAACAGCCGTTAAACTTTCTGGTGTTTCAAAGGCTTTATCATTCAGTTTTTTCTCGGTGCTATAAAAAGCGTTAATCGCCATTTCGTTACGAAGTTTGGCTAAGATTTCCTCTTTAACATCGCTTAATGGCATTTCTCTTTCTTCATCTACTTTAATAATGTGGTAAGCATTATCGATTTTTACAGGCGCTGAATATTCGCCGGCAGAAAGTTTTAAGGCTGTTTCTTCAAAAGCTTTTGGCATCATACCGCTTACGACCCAATTTAAATCGCCCCCATTTTTTGCTGAAAGCGTATCTTGTGAATATTCTTTCGCTAAATCAGCAAAGTTCGCGCCAGAATTGAGTTCTTGGTACAGTTTTTCCGCTTCAGTTTCACTTGCCACTTGAATGTGAGAAAGACGTTGTTGCACAAATTGCGTTTTATTATCTTGATAATATTGCGCAATTTGCACATCAGAAATGGCTAAGTTTTTCATCACTTCATTATGGTTTAAATCAATGTATTGCACTTTCACTTGTTCAGGAATGGTAAAGTCTTGAGTGTGAGAAGCGTAATAATCCGCGATTTCAGCCTCAGTCACTTGAATGCCTTCCATCGCTTTATCAACAGGGAAAGTGGCAAAACGAACAAGGCGCGTTTGGAAAAAGTCTTGAGCCAAACTTTGACTTAAACTTGGGGTTAAGAAACTTGAACCTAAAAAGCCATTTTGTAATTGATTTAAACGTAAATTATCGCGCACGATTTCAGCGTAATAATTAGGGCTTAAGCCATTAAGTTGTAAAGTTTGTAAGTAAATGTCGTTATCAAATTTCCCGTCTTTTTTAAATTCAGGCGTTGTTACAATAGCCGTTTCGATTTGGCGTTTGCTAATGCCTAATTTTAATTCTTCGGCATATTGGCGTAATAAGGTTTGGTCAATCAGTTGATTTAACACCTCGTTGCGTAATTTTTGGTTGAAGTCAGGGGTGTCCGCAAGAACGGCAAATTGATTACCTAAACGTTGACTAACTTGTTGATAAGCATCGTTATAACGTTGTTGGAAAAGTTGTTGCGAAATTTCTTGCCCATTAACTTTCACCGCATAAGTGTCCGCTGAGCTGAACATATATCCCGCCGCACCACTTAAAACGAAAGTCACGGCAATAAAACCTAAAAGAATTTTGGCAGCAAGGCTATTTGAAGCATTGCTTATTTTTTCCATTAACATTTTTATAATCCTGTAAAAAGTCGTGAAAATTTAAAGAAACAGTGGCGAATTATAATCTATTCGCATTTTTTTCGCATTAGGAAATTTTGCCTTAGGGGCAAGCAAAAATTCGGTGCGAGTGCTTTTTTTAGGCATTTTTCACGCTGTACACACAAAATTTATTGTTTTTCGCTAAAGTTTCATGGCAAGAAAAATGACGATCTAATAAATCTGGGTAAGGCAAGTGACGGTTTGCCACAATGCGCAGTTCGCCACCGGGTTTTAAATGCCATTTCGCTTGCGTAATCAGTTCTTCTACTGCACGATAAGCGGTATCCAGCCCATCATGAAACGGTGGGTTGGATAAAATAACATCAAATTTTTGCGTTAAATGGGAAAAAACATCGCTTGCGATAACTTCACCTTGTAAGTGATTCAGTTTTAAGGTTTGCGAGGCACTGGCCAGCGCCATAGCATGAATATCGCTCATGACAAGATGAATATTAGGATGCATTTTTTTCACTTGCGTCCCAATAATGCCCGCGCCACAGCCTAAATCTAAAACATCACCGAAAAAACTGCGGTTATCTAAGGTGCTTAATAAAAGTTGTGTGCCAGCATCTAGCGCGTTAGCACTGAAAACGCCAGGTAAACGAGCGATTTGTAAATCCGTTAAAAACGGACTTGTTTGCCAAAAATCGGCAAAGTTAAAGGTGGGTATTTTTTTTAAGGTAAAATAATACAAAGAACAACGGCGAGCGCTGTCAATTTTGGCGATTTCGCCATAAGGCGCAAGTAATTTTTCTGCACTTTTTATTCCGCTACGATTTTCCCCAACGATTAACAAACTTTGATTAAGGGGCGCTTTGGCCAACATTTGTAAGAGTTGAAACTGGTTTTCGGCTTTATTTTTTGTCCAATAAAACACGAATAAATCCGCACTGGGTTGGCATTCAGAGCCGAAAGTGATGTGTTCGGGCGCAAAATTTTTAGCGTAATCAAAATACCAAGACCAAATATGGAAACGCAGAGCAGAAGATTGTTGTGGAAAATTATCCGTTAATTGGCCAGCAAAAAAGACCGATTGACCGGCGAATAAATCCAAATGGCGAGCCAACACTTGGCTTTCAGCAGAATATTGCATAGTTGTCCTTATAGGGAAAAAATAAGGGCGTATTCTACGCAAGAAAGTGATGAAAGCCAAATGAACTTAGTTGAAAAAAGAAGGAGGTTTTTTCGGCGCGAGAAGATTTTTAACAAATAAAGAAAAAGCATAGATTGCGAAAAAAAATGCAGGCTTTAAAATATTCAGCTTTATTAAAAGGAGATAAGAAATGGGGATAAAACCACAGCGCCGAGATTTTATGTTGCAACAAATGGGTTTGCAGGAATGGCAATTAGTCAAACCAGAAAGTTTAAAAGGCGTGGTCAATAAGCCGGTTAGTGCTGAAATTGCTTTACTGTTAATTAGTGATGAAGAACTTTCTTTCGAAGAGCCTTTGTTGCAAGATATTCTGCGTGCCGTAAATTTAGAAAGCACACAATGTTTAAGTTTAGGCTTTGATTTTGCTGTAAATTTACAGTTACAAAACGCGCCGATTTTTTGGTTTTTAACGGAAGATGAGCAAAAAATTAGCTCAATTTTGACGCAGTTTTCGCAAAAGTACCTTGTGTGGAAAACGCCAAGTTTCGCCAACTTACGCCAAATGCCTCAAGCGAAACGCCAGTTTTGGCAACAAATTCAACAAAAGGAGAGTGTATGTTAATTAAGCCGATGCAAGAACAGGATTTAGAGGCGGTTTTTTCTATTGAAGAAGTTGCCCATAAAATGCCGTGGAGCAAGGGAATTTTATTTAATTCTCAAGGGGATAATTACTTAAATTTAACCTTGTGGGATAAAGAGAAAGTGCAAGGGTTTGCGATTTGCCAAAAAGTTTTAGATGAGGCGACCTTATTTAATATTGCTATTGCGCCACAAAGCCAAGGGCAAGGCTATGGGACAAAATTACTGCAAGCTTTATGTCAGCAATTACAAGCGGAAGGTATGAAAACCTTATGGCTTGAAGTGCGAGAAAGCAATCATTGCGCCAAACAACTTTACCTCAAGCAAGGTTTTACTCAAGAGGGTTTGCGTAAAAAGTATTACCCTAATCCAGACGGAACTCGAGAAGACGCATTAGTGATGCGTTACGACTTAACACAATTTTCGGTAGAATAAGTAAAAAATGATAAGAAAGTGATGGACTGGTAAGATGAGCTTAGGGAATTGGGCAAAAATTGCTTGCAAGTTTGAGAAAAATACATAAACTATGTGCCTAACTTTTTATTTTTATTGCTAACCATATAGGAAAATACAAATGAGCATTGAAGATCGCGTAAAAAAAATTGTTGTTGAACAATTAGGTGTTAAAGAAGAAGACGTTAAACCAGAAGCTTCATTCGTTGAAGATTTAGGTGCAGACTCTTTAGACACAGTGGAATTAGTGATGGCGTTAGAAGAAGAATTTGATATTGAAATTCCAGATGAAGATGCAGAAAAAATCACCACTGTTCAATCAGCGATTGATTACGTAACGAACAATCAATAATTTATACAAGGCAGTTTTTTAAACTGCCTTTGTTTTATCTCACTTTCCTTCCTTCTGTAAAAAAGTCCAGTATTTTTTCTGCTTTTTGACTATGTCTTGTGCTAGAATTACGCCCTAATTTTGTCTTTAAACTTTTATAAAAGAGAGTCGCCCATGAAAAAATTGCTTGGTGCAATGATGTGTTTTGTCTTAACAGGCACGGCCTTAGCACAGGAAAATCCCTTACAGCAAAAATTAGCTCAAATTGGTTTAACACAAGTGAAATTAAGCCCAACGCCAATAAAAGGTTTACAAGTAGCAAGTACAGAACGTGGCATTTTTTATGTGTCAGAAGATGGAGAATATTTAATTGACGGGAAAATGTATCAATTAACATCGCAAGGTGCCGTCAATTTAACAAACCAAGTGTTAATGCAAAAACTGAATGCCTTTGCTAAAGAAATGATTGTTTTTCCTGCAAAAAATGAAAAATATGTGGTGAACGTATTTTTAGATACCAGTTGTTATTACTGTCATTTAATGTTTGCGCAAACAGAAAAATATAATGAATTAGGAATAACCGTGCGCTATTTAGCTTTCCCTGCACGAAGCGGAATTCATAGCGAATCCGCCCAACAAATGGAAGCCATTTGGACGGCAGAAAATCCAAACTATGCACTGCAACAAGCAGAAAATGAAAAAATTTACCCAAGCCAATTAAAACAACCAAAAGTTGTCAAAGCGCAATATTTATTAGGCGAGCAATTTGGTGTGCGTGGAACGCCTGCGATTGTTACGGCAAGTGGTGAATTATTAAACGGATATATTAAACCTGATGCGTTATTGCATATGCTTGAAATGGAACAGCGTGAAAAAAACTCGCATTAAGAGAAATTTTCGGCGCGAGTGAAACGAAGGATAAAAAATGAGCCAATTTTTTTATGTTCATCCAGATAATCCGCAAGGACGGTTAATTTCTCAAGCCGTGGATATTTTGAGAAAAGGCGGTGTGATTGTGTATCCCACCGATTCAGGTTATGCCTTAGGTTGTTTAATGAATAATAAGCATGGGGTAGATCGCATTGTGGCGATTCGACATTTGCAAGAAAATCATAATTTTAGCCTAGTATGTAGCGATTTATCGGAACTTTCGCATTACGCTAAAGTAGATAATAGCGCCTATCGTTTGTTAAAAAACAATACCCCAGGTGCTTACACATTTATTTTACCTGCAACGAAAGAATTACCTCGTCGTTTAACGGTCAGTAAACGTAAAACAATCGGTATTCGCGTGCCGAATAATGTCATTGCCTTAGCTTTATTACAGGCTTTAGGCGAACCCATTTTATCTTGCTCTTTAATGTTGCCAAATGAAGATGCTTTAACCCAATCGGATCCTGAAGAAATTCGCGATTGTTTAGAAAAGCAAGTGGATTTAATTATCCATGGCGGTAATTTAGGGCAAACGCCCACCACGGTGGTGGATTTAACGGAAGATAGCCCTGTTATCTTACGTCAAGGCAGTGGCGATGTGACGCCATTTTGCTAATTTTTATTGCTAAAGACGCTTGTGAAAGCGACAAGGAAATCTATGAAAACTCAAACTAAATTTCAAAAAAAATCACCACGAACTGTGAGTCCTAAAAGCGCGCCTGTGAAAAAAGGGCAAGTTGAAGGGGAAAAATTACAAAAAGTTCTCGCCCGCGCAGGTCAAGGTTCGCGCCGAGAAATTGAAGCGATGATCGCGAAAGGCTTAGTAAGTGTCGATGGAAAAATCGCCACTTTAGGTGACCGCATTGATGTTCATTCCGGCGTAAAAGTGCGCATTAACGGCGTTGTGATTAACTTAACTCACGCTCAAAAAGAAATGTGTCGCGTATTGATGTATTACAAACCAGAAGGCGAACTTTGTACACGCCACGATCCACAAGGACGTGCAACGGTATTTGATCGCTTACCGCGTTTAACCGGCTCACGTTGGATTGCCGTTGGACGTTTGGATATTAACACCTCAGGTTTATTATTATTTACAACCGACGGTGAGTTAGCCAATCGCTTAATGCACCCAAGTCATGAAGTTGAACGCGAATATGCGGTGCGTGTATTTGGTAAAGTGGATGACGCGATGATTGGGCGTTTACGTAAGGGCGTTCAGTTAGAAGATGGTATGGCCAACTTTACGAGCATTAAATCTGCAGGCGGACAAGGCTTGAATCAATGGTTTAATGTGACGTTAATGGAAGGCCGTAATCGTGAAGTGCGTCGTTTGTGGGAATCACAAGAAATTCAAGTTAGTCGCTTAATTCGTGTACGTTACGGCAACATTGAATTAATGAAATCTTTACCGCGCGGTGGTTGGGAAGAAATGCCATTAAAACAAGTAAACTACTTACGCGAATTAGTGGGTTTACCGGCTGAAACGCAAAGTAAATTAGACCAAACGCAAACACGTCGTCGCGTGAAAACGGGACAAATTCGTAAAGCGGTAAAACGTTATAGCGAACGTAGCAGAAATTACAATAAAACCAAATAATTAAGTTAGAGTTATGAAAGTAAAAACAACACCATTCTTCTTTTTCCTTCGTTTTTTCGCTTGGAGCCTAGCTGGCCTTGGTCTGTATTTAATGGTGGCCTGGGCGGGATACAGCCCTTACGATATGAGTTGGTCTGCCGCTAATTTACAAGATAGCGTAAGTAATACAGCCGGGGGCTTTGGCGCATGGATAATGGATGCTTGTTTAACTTTCTTTGGTAGAGTAGGCAATTTATTGCCATTTTTATGCTTTTTTGTGCCGTTATTATGGTTATTTAACGCACAACAAGCCCCTAAATCTTGGTGGGTTCCACTACGTTGGACAACAGGTGCGTTGTTATTGCTATGTGGGTTAACGGTGTTAGCCACCGCATTTCCTATGTCAGCAAGCAATGCGCCTTTTTATCGTTCAGGGGGCGTATTAGGCGCATTATTAGCTCAAGGGCTTATGCCAATTTTACAAAATAAATATTTATTTTGGTTCATTGGCTTATTGATGACCTTAGGCGGATTCTTCGCTTGTCGTGGTATTACCGTTGGTCAGTACATTTTAAAAATGTATCGCTGGGTAATGCTACAAAATGAAGAAACGCAAGAAAGCATGGAAAACTCACCACAAACCGCTTTAAAGGCAAAAGAGCCAATTATGGCGGAAATGGCGGAAGAAAAAACGCCTGTGGTGAAAAGTACGCTTAAAATTCGTGGTTTAGATAACCCTTATTTACAGCAAGAAGATTTTTATTCGCCAGAAAAGGCAAAAGAAGAAAAAAATCATTCTGCAGAAATTTACGAAACAGAAAAACTTCAATCGGCAGAGGTTTACGAAACAGAAAAACTTCATTTAGAAGAACAAAAGGACAGCGAAACACAAACGCCAAGCCCAGAGGCGTCCTTAGAGGGTTTAGCAAACCAAGAGGCGGAGTTATTAAATAAAACTGTCGCGCAGGAAAATCATGCAGAACAAGAAGATGAACAACAAATTCCATTAGAAACGGAAAGTTTTACAGAAATTCCGGTCATTTTAGACGAAAAAGTTGAAGTAAAAGTGAGCGACGAAGAAATGCCTACCAAAGTGGTTTCTTCGCAAGTACAAGAAATTCCTGTGATAAAAATGGTGCAAAAAGAGCAACCAACGCAACATATGACACCACAACAGCGCGCTCAATTAGAACGTTACAAAGCATGGCGTAAAAAAATGCAGGCGCAACGTATTCAAGCGCAAATGGAACAACGTCATGAAGAACCGCAAAAAATCTCGGATATTCCTGGCATGCAAAGCTTGTTGCGTACGATGTCGCCAGAAGCGGTGGAAGAGTGGCAAAAAGAACGTTTGAATCATCCCGCCTTACAACAAGCGCAAGCTGAGCAAACCGAGCAATCTGAAAGCGTTGAATTAAACGCCAACAAGCCAGAAAGCCAAGAAAATCCTTTAGAGCAAACACAAAATTTCGGTGCGAATGTCTTTTTTGCTACGCAAAATACATCTAAGCAAGAAGAACAAATGAGCCAGCCAGAAGAAAAAGTCGAGATTGAACATCCGCAAGCGGGCATAGTAAAAGGCAACATAACAGAAATTATGCCTTGGGAAACCTTGCAGGCAGAGTCAAAAGTGGACGATGAAAAACACATAACAGAAGAGCCACAAGCGCAGGTTGCGACAACGCCATCTTGGCGCGAAACTCAGCCACAAGCGCAAGTTACGACAACACCATCTTGGCGCGAAACTCAGCCACAAGCGCAGGTTGCGACAACACCATCTTGGCGCGAAACTCAGCCACAAGCGCAAGTTACGACAACACCATCTTGGCGCGAAACTCAACCACAAGCTCAGGTTACCCCAACACCATCTTGTCGCGAAACTCAACCGCAAGCGCAGGTTACGACAACACCATCTTGGCGCGAAACTCAACCACAAGGCGCAAGAGAAGAAAAAGCAAGTTGGACGCAAAATGCGATGCCAACCAAACAAGAGCAAGGGGCGATGCTAGGTGAAAAAAGTCTAGAAAACGTTCAGAAAAGCGCTGAAAACACATCAAGTCAGCGCGTTTTACCACAAGCTGTGACAGAACAAGCCGAGCAAACGCCAAATTATAAAGGCTATGGCGAGAGCTTAATTCATCCTGCGTTACAGAAAAAAATGGACATTTTAGAAAAACCTACAACGCCAATGCCAAGTGTAGAATTATTGGACGAACATCCAAGTCATGCTCTGGATATTACCCCTGAATTTTTACAAGAAACTTCGGCGCGAATTGAACATTTGCTAAAAGATTTTGGCGTAAAAGCGAATGTGGAAGAAGTTTTAGTTGGGCCTGTGGTAACGCGTTATGATTTAGCCTTACAACCTGGTGTGAAGGCCGCGAAAATTACAAATATTGAAAGTGATTTAGCGCGCGCATTGATGTTCCCTGCCATTCGTGTTGCGGAAGTCATTCCAGGAAAACCTTATGTTGGGATTGAAACGCCAAACGAAAAACGTCAAACAGTTTTCCTACGCAATGTGTTAGACAGTGACGCCTTCCGCAAGGCAAAATCGCCACTTTCTATGGCCTTAGGGAAAGATATTAGCGGTGAGCCTGTTGTGGTGGATTTAGCCTCGATGCCTCATTTATTGGTTGCAGGGGCCACAGGTTCAGGTAAGTCTGTTGGGGTGAATACGATGATTTTAAGTTTACTTTTCCGCGTAAAACCTGAGGAAGTAAAATTTATTATGATCGACCCGAAAGTCGTAGAACTTTCTGTTTATAACGGCATTCCGCATTTATTAACGGAAGTGGTGACCGATATGAAAAAAGCGGCCAATGCACTTCGTTGGTGTGTAGACGAAATGGAACGACGTTATCAATTATTAGCCGCGTTAAGTGTGCGTAATATTGAAGGTTTTAACGAAACGGTACAAAAATATAATGATTTAGGTATGCCTATTCCTAATCCTATTTGGAAACCAGGTGATACGATGGATAAAATGCCACCGGCTTTAGAAAAATTACCTTACATTGTGGTGATTGTAGATGAATTTGCCGACTTAATGATGATGGTCGGCAAACAAGTGGAAGAATTGATTGCTCGTTTAGCTCAAAAAGCGCGTGCAATTGGTATTCATCTCATTTTAGCGACGCAACGCCCATCGGTTGATGTGATTACTGGTTTAATTAAAGCGAATATTCCAACGCGAATTGCTTTTTCGGTGGCCAGTAAAATTGACTCGCGCACGATTCTTGACCAAAGCGGTGCGGAAGCCTTATTAGGTCGAGGTGATATGTTATATGCAGGTAAAAATGCGCAAGAATTAACCCGTGTACATGGCGCTTATATGACCGATGAAGAAGTGGTTCGAGTTGCGAACGATTGGCGCGCACGCGGTAAACCAAATTATATTGACGGCATTTTAGATTATGCTGATGAAGAAGAGGACGGTAACACAACACAACATAATGATTTAGGTGAATTAGATGAATTATTTGATGAAGTGGTTGAATTTGTGACAAGTTCAGGTAATACATCGGTATCATCGATTCAGCGTCGTTTCCGTGTGGGCTTTAACCGCGCCGCTCGCATTATGGATCAACTTGAAGATCAAGGCATTGTATCTTCCATGCAAAACGGCAAACGAGAAATACTAACGCGCCTTGTGGAGTACTAAAATGAAAAAAATAACATTAGCGACCTTAACCTTAGGTTTTTTAAGCCTGTCGGCTTTTGCTCATATTGCGGATAATTTACAAGCACGTTTGTTAAAATTAGAAAATTTAACGGCGGATTATGAGCAAGTTTTAACGACAACAGAAGGGAAACTCGTGCAAGAAGGGCGAGGCACTTTACAATTAAAACGACCCGATTTTTTCCGTGTGGAAAGTAATACGTCTCAAGAAAATATCATTGTAAGTGACGGTAAAACCCTATGGTTTTACGACCCTTTTGTAGAGCAAGTGACGGCGCGAAAATTACAAGCCGTATTGGATAACACGCCTTTTGCTTTAATTGCCCATAAAGATAAAGCGCAATGGCAAAAATATGTGCTAAGCCAAAATGGCGACACCTTTACTTTAACGCCGAAAGATAAAAAAAGTCCGATTAAATACTTTACCTTAACGTTAAATGAAAAAGGTGATTTGCTTGGTTTTTCCACTTTAGAGAAAAACGGGCAAAAAAATACTTATACCTTAAAAAACAATCAAAATACGCCAATTTCAGCTCAACAATTTCAATTTAAAGTTCCAGAAGGGGCTGAATTAGACGACCAACGATAAAACAGAGAGTCATGAATAGTTTAAGTTTAGATTTTTCCGGCAATGATTTTCAGCCGTTAGCGGCAAGAATGCGTCCGCGTAATTTACAAGAATATTGCGGACAGCAACATTTAGTGGGGCAAGGAAAACCATTACAACGCGCCATTGAAACCGGGCATATTCATTCCATGATTTTATGGGGAACGCCAGGCACAGGGAAAACAACCTTAGCGGAAATTATCGCTCGACGCATCAATGCAAAAGTAGAACGTGTTTCAGCGGTCACATCTGGGATTAAAGAAATTCGAGAAGCTATTGATAATGCAAAGAAAAATCGTCTATTAGGCAGTCAAACAATTTTATTTGTTGATGAAGTCCATCGTTTCAATAAAAGTCAGCAAGATGCTTTTTTACCGCATATTGAAGACGGAACGATTATTTTTATTGGCGCCACAACGGAAAATCCGTCTTTTGAATTGAACAACGCTTTGCTTTCTCGTGCGCGTGTTTATGTGTTAAAACCGCTTCAAGCAACGGATATTTTGCAAGTATTAGAGCAAGCGATTGAAGATAAAGAACGCGGACTTGGGCAAGAAAAGCTCAATATTGGCGAAAATGTGTTGGATTATTTAGCCGAATACGTCAGTGGCGATGCAAGATTAGCCTTAAATTATTTAGAGTTGATGGTCGATCACGCAAAAGAAACGCAAAATGGAAAAACTTTAGATAAAGCCTTATTGCTGGAAGTTTTAGGCGAACGTCAAGCGCGCTTTGATAAAAACGGTGACCATTTTTATGATTGCCTTTCCGCTTTACATAAATCCATTCGTGGTTCAGCACCAGATGCGGCTTTATATTGGTATGCACGCATTATTACCGCAGGTGGCGACCCGCTTGTTGTGGCACGCCGTTTGTTGGCGATTGCTTCAGAAGATGTGGGAAATGCCGATCCAAGGGCAATGCAATTAGCGCTTAATGCTTGGGATTGCTTTACGCGCGTAGGGCCAGCGGAAGGGGAACGAGCGATTGCGCAAGCGGTTATTTATCTGGCTTTAGCACCGAAAAGTAACGCCACTTATCTTGCTTTTAATGAGGCAAAACGTTTAGCCAAAGACACCGCTCACCTTGAGGTGCCGTTACATTTGCGAAATGCGCCGACCAAACTTATGGAAAAATTAGGTTATGGCGAAGAGTATCGCTACGCGCATAATGAGCCACAAGCCTATGCGGCGGGGGAAAATTATTTCCCCGTAGAATTAAAAGACACGCAACTTTATATTCCGAATGCGCGAGGCTTGGAAATTCAGCTTAAGGATAAGTTAGCAAAATTGCATCAATTAGACGCACAAGCCACTAAAAAACGTTACGAATAAAAAACAAAACTCGCGCCGAAAAAAAGTAAAAATTTCGGCGCGAGTTGAAAATAAAAAAATCTTAAGTAAAAATAATTCTCAGCTTGAGAAATTATGAATTATGATTTTTACCTAACAAATGTAAAATTTGTGCTTTTAACATATTGATTGCAATACGGTTTTTCCCACCACGAGGCACAATAATATCGGCATAACGTTTTGAAGGTTCGATAAACTGTAAGAACATTGGACGAACGGTTGCATTGTATTGTTCCACCACAGATTCCATAGAACGACCACGTTCCTCCATATCGCGTTTTAAGCGACGAATAAAGCAAATATCTAATGGCGTATCCACAAACACGCTAATATCGGCAATGTCACGAATACGTTCATCAGTTAATAATAAAATCCCTTCTAAAATAATAATTTTTTTCGGTTCAAAATGATGAATTTCTGAAGTGCGAGTATGTTCAACATAGCTGTAAACAGGAACATCAACCGCTTTACCGGCTTTTAAATCTTTCAAATGTTGATTGAGTAAATCACGATCCATAGCATTTGGGTGGTCGTAATTGGTTTTAACGCGTTCTTCAAGGACTAAATTACTTTGATCTTTGTAGTAACTATCCTCTGCAATAATGCCAATTTCATCACTGCCTAATTCAGCTTGTAATTCTTTTAAAATGGTTGAGGCGAAAAGGCTTTTGCCAGAAGCAGAAGCACCTGCAATGGCAATGATGATGCATTGATCATGATGAGACATGTTTTTTCCTTACTTGTGAAATGGTAAATTTTTCGGATTATAAAGAAAAATTATGCAATGGGGTACTAATTTTCGGCGCGAGCAGTTTTTTTTATGAATTTTTAGCCAAATCAGCCTAGCGAAAAAGTTTTTTTACATATTTTTAAGTATTTTTTTGTACTATTTTATTGAAGTGTGAGATGTGTCACAGTAATTTCGTAAAAAAATTGCCAATATCTGCAAGATTTTTTACCCACTGACAGGAGTATGACATGAAAATCTCTAAAATTACGTTTGCTGTAAGCACGGCATTATTAGCGAGCGGTGTTTTAATGAGCCAATCAGCTAATGCACAAGGACGCTTAACGGTTTATTGTTCAGCAACAAATGCAATGTGTGAAGCAGAAACCAAAGCCTTTGCTAAAAAATACGATGTGCAAACACGCTTTATTCGTAATGGTTCTGGCTCTACTTTTGCTAAAGTTGAAGCCGAAAAGAAAAATCCACAAGCAGATGTTTGGTACGGTGGCACCTTAGACCCGCAATCTCAAGCGGGGGAATTAGGTTTATTACAAGCTTATCGCTCACCGAATATTGACGATGTTGTAGAACGTTTCCAAGACCCTGCAAAAGTCAAAGGGAATTACAGTTCAGCCATTTATATGGGGATTTTAGGCTTTGGTGTGAATACAGATCGCTTGAAAAAATTAGGCATTACAGAAGTGCCAAAATGCTGGAAAGATTTAGAAGACCCACGCTTAAAAGGGGAAATTCAAATTGCAGACCCACAAAGCTCGGGTACCGCTTATACGGCGATTGCGACCTTCGTGCAACTTTGGGGTGAACCGCAAACCTTTGAATATTTCAAAAAATTAGATAAAAACATTTCTCAATATACAAAATCAGGTATTACGCCATCGCGTAATGCCGCTCGTGGCGAAACAACCATTGGTATTGGCTTCTTACATGATTACGCCTTAGAAAAACAAAAAGGCGCACCAGTTGAATTGATCGTGCCTTGTGAAGGTACCGGTTATGAATTAGGCGGTGTGAGTATCTTAAAAGGCGCGCGTAATATTGATAACGCAAAATTATTTGTTGATTTTGTACTATCTAAAGAAGGTCAAGAAATTGCCTGGAAAGAGGGAAATTCTTTCCAAACACTGACCAATGTGAAAGCCGAACAGTCTCCTGCCGCATTTGACCCAACAAAACTTAATTTAATCAATTATGATTTTGAAAAATATGGTTCTTCTGAAGAACGTAAACGTCTTATCGATAAATGGGTTCAAGAAGTCAAAATGAAATAACACTAAGGATAAATAACTGGAGGTCGTATGGGAAAGTTTAATTTTCTCAATCACAGTTTATTTTGGGTGTTTCTAGCAACGGTAGGCTTTATAGGCCTACCGTCTATGGCACTTTATTACGGTTTTAGCGAATCCATGCCCGAAGAAATTTTGGCGGCCATGGGTTGGTATTCTGTCAATTTAAGCTGGTTATGGATTGGATTACTTTACTGTATTCCAATTGTTTCGTATTTTTTAAAAGGAAAATCACAAGTTTTACAAGGGAAAGCAGAATTTTCTTTGGTGCTTGGTATTTTCCTTTTTATTTTTATTTCCGCTATTTATGCCAAAATTGCTTTAGGTTATGCAATATTTGTCATGATTTTGGCTTTAATCGCGATGGCAACCAACGCCTTAGCGAAAATGAAAGTTATGCAAAGCGATAAATTTATTATCGCGTCTTTAATTTGCATTATTTTGATGATTTTCTTCTTTATTGTGTATCCGACTGTCGCGATTTTCTTGTCGATGTTCTATGACGGTTCGGAATTTGTGCCAATGCAAGCGGTGAATATTTTAAGTCAAAGCTATATTTGGAAAATCATTTTTAATTCCTTAAAAGTTTCAGGCACAGTGGGCTTACTTTCAACCTTCTTTGGTTTGCTTTTTGCCCTTTATACCACGCGTATTGCAGAAAAAGGTCGTGTTATTGGGAAAATTTTCTCAATTTTACCGATTGTGACCCCACCTTTCGTTGTCGGCTTAGGGGTCACCTTAATGCTTGGTCGTTCAGGTTATGTCACGCAAGTTTTAGTGGATTATTTAGGTTTTAGTAGCAACTGGCTTTATGGCTATACAGGGATTGTGATCGCCCATACTTTAGCGATGACACCGATGGCCTTTATGATTGTTGAAGGTGCTTTAAAATCGATTCATCCTTCAATGGAAGAAGCCTCTTATACTTTACGAGCGAATCGTTATCAAACCTTTTTTAATGTGGTTTTCCCTTTATTGAAACCAGCGCTTGCTAACGCATTTTTAGTGGTGGCCATTCAGTCTTTAGCCGATTTTAGTACGCCTTTAGTCTTAGGCGGAAGCTATGATGTGATTGCATCACAAATTTACTTCTATATTGCGGGTTCGCAGTTAGATTACGCTTCAGCAAGTACGCTTGGCACCTTACTTTTAATCTTTTCCTTGGCTATTTTTATCATTCAATATTTATGGATTGGTAACCGCTCTTATGTCACCGTTTCAGGTAAATCCTATCGCGGTGATGTACAAGAATTACCAAACTTAATGAAAGGGGTGATTATCTTCTTTTTAGCAGGTTGGATTTTATTTAATACCGTGTTGTATGGCAGTATTTTCTACGGCAGTTTCACCGAAAACTGGGGCGTTAATTACACCTTAACCTGGAAACATTACATCACCTTATTTGGACAAGGATTTAGCGATGGTGCGTGGCCGTCATTGATTCATACCGTGCTTTTTGCTTTAACTGCAGCGCCAATTACCGCTATTTTTGGTTTGTTAATTGCTTATATTACGGTGCGCCGTGATTTTAAAGGCAAAAAAACGCTAGAATTTTTAACCTTACTTTGTTTTGCCGTACCCGGTACGGTGGCAGGGGTTTCTTATATTCTCGCCTTTAACGATGCGCCTATTTACATTACGGGAACAACCGTCATTGTGGTTATTTCGATGGTTATGCGTAATATGCCTGTTGGAATGCGCGCGGCAATTGCAGGCTTAGGGCAATTAGATAAAACACTTGATGAAGCTTCACTTTCCTTAAAAGGAAGCTCATTTAAAACCTTATGGTTTATTGTGTTGCCACTCTTAAAACCCGCTTTACTTTCTGCCTTGGTGACCAGCTTTGTACGAGCGATGACCACAGTAAGTGCGATTGTTTTCTTGGTTACCGCAGATACGCGTGTTGCCACAGCTTACATTTTAAATCGCGTAGAAGACGGTGAATATGGCGTGGCCATTGCCTATGGCTCAATTTTAATTGTCGTGATGATGGCGATTATTTTATTCTTTGATTGGCTTGTAGGTGATACACGCATCGCCAAAATGAAAGCGGACAAAACGCAGTAAATTAACCTTAAACACTCGCACTTATTTTTCGGTGCGAGTGGCAAGTTTTAAATAGGTAGTTGTATGAAAAACGAAAAAAATGATGATTTTTTAGTGTTAAAAAATGTGACCAAAGCCTTTGGTAAAGCGGTAGTGATTGATGATCTGAATTTAAGCATTAAACGCGGTACGATGGTGACATTACTTGGCCCTTCAGGTTGCGGGAAAACTACGGTATTACGCCTTGTAGCAGGTTTAGAAAACCCAACATGCGGGCAAATTTTTATTGATGGTGAAGATGTCACGAAAGAGTCTATTCAAAAACGTGATATTTGTATTGTATTCCAATCTTATGCACTTTTCCCACATATGAGCATTGGCGATAACGTAGGTTACGGTTTGCGTATGCAAGGTATTGGCGGGGAAGAGCGTCGTAAACGAGTAGAAGAAGCCTTAGAATTAGTTGATTTAGCCGGTTTTGCGGATCGTTATGTCGACCAAATTTCAGGTGGGCAACAACAACGTGTCGCTTTAGCGCGTGCTTTAGTGTTAAAACCTAAGGTGTTGTTATTTGATGAACCATTAAGTAACTTAGATGCGAATTTACGCCGTTCAATGCGTGAAAAAATTCGTGAATTACAACAAAAATTAGGGATTACATCGCTTTATGTCACTCACGATCAAACCGAAGCCTTTGCGGTTTCCGATGAAGTTATCGTGATGAATAAAGGGAAAATTATGCAAAAAGCCCCAGCGAAAACCCTTTATGTTCAGCCAAACTCTCTTTTCCTAGCCAACTTTATGGGTGAAAGCAGTATTTTCCCAGCTCATTTAAAAGATACAACGGTCACCGTCAATGGTTATAGTTTTGAATTACCTAATGCTGAGCAATTTGGTATTCAAGGCCACGAATGTTTAGTGGGGATTCGTCCTGAAGCTTTACGCTTACATAAAGAAGGGAAACCCGAACAGCTTTGTCAAATTAAATCCGCAGTGTATATGGGAAGCCATTGGGAAATTGTGGCGCAATGGGCCGATAAAGAATTGCTCATCAATGCAAGTCCCGAACATTTCCAAGTAGGTATGCAACAAGCATATATTGATATGGAAATTCATGGCGTCTTTTTACTCAATAAAGAAGACTAACAACAAGCCCAATGTTTTGCATTGGGCTTTTTTATGAGCTTCGCGCCGAAAAATAGGTTGTTCAAGCCAAGAAAAACATAAGGAAAACATTAGAAAAAGAAGACGTTATTCAGTAGAATACAAAACATTTTTCTCAAATTTAATTAAAAGGATTGACTATGCGACTTTGTGATACGGATATTGAACGTTATTTAGATGAAGGTAAAATTGCCTTAACCCCGCGCCCAGATAATACGCAAATTAACGGTGCGACCGTAGATGTACGTTTGGGTAATTCTTTTCGCGTTTTTAAAGAATATGCGATGCCGTATATTGATTTAAGTGGTGAACGTGAAACGGTAACCGCCCAATTAGATGCGGTGATGAGCGATGAAATTATTATCGAAGATGGGGACGCGTTCTTTTTACATCCTGGCGATTTAGCCCTAGCAACAACCCTTGAAACCGTCAAATTGCCTGCAAATATTATCGGTTGGCTTGATGGACGTTCGTCTTTAGCGCGTTTAGGCTTAATGGTTCATGTAACCGCACATCGAATTGATCCCGGTTGGGAAGGCAAAATTGTGTTGGAATTTTTTAACTCAGGTAAATTGCCTTTAGCTTTACGCCCCAATATGGTGATTGGCGCATTAAGTTTTGAGGTATTAAGTAATGAAGCCGCGCGTCCTTACAATGTACGTCGTGATGCAAAATATAAAAATCAACAAAACGCCGTAGCGAGCCGAATCAATCAAGATTAAAAACAAAAGCCCAAAATTAAAAATGGGCTTTTTTCTTTTGAATTTACGGGAAAATGATTATTCGTAGATAAAATCTAACTCTTGGCAAATTTTATCGGCGCGGACGATTTTTTGTAAAGGCATTTCCGTACAATCAAATTTAGCGACAGGCAAGTTTGCATTTTGGCATAAACTTTGAAAAAAAGCCTGACGAGTTGGGTGTTCAGGGGAAATTAAATGATATAAACGCGCACCGCTTGGGGTTTCTAATAATAAGTAAATCGCCCGTAAACTATCGTTTAACTTCGTAAAGTTCATTAAGGAAAGGCCATTGGCTAAATTTTCTTGTCCAGCCATTTCACAGGCACTTTGTTGTGGGTCTAAAATCATCTCACCTAAACGTAAAATATCACAATCAATATCATTAAATTGCAAGAAAGCTTGTTCAATCTCACATAAGGCTTTGCCCGCTTCATCACTTGGGCAAGTAGGGCTGTTTTCATCAAAAGTTCCTGCGTTTTGTCCGAAAACAAGCGGTGAGCTTAAGAAAATAAAATGTGAAACATTATGCAATAAGGCTTCGCTTATTAAATTTTGAATGCCGGCAACATAATCTTGATGACGGAAAAAATAGCGACTTGGCGGAATGTTTATAATTAAGGCATCGACATCAAAAAGCGCGGTTAAATCATCAGGATCGGCGTTAATTTCAGGGGTTAATTCTAATAAATAGGTTTCTAAACGTTGTAAACGCATACTTTCTACGCCCTCAAAGGTGCGTTTTGTTCCCTTTACTTCCCAACCAAACTGTTTTAAAAACCTTGCTAACGCAAGCCCCCAAGGATTTAAGCCCACAATGGCGACGGATTTCATGAAGTGTCCTTTTAATGATAAAAATAACGGCGAAATTTTAGCATAAAATTCCCTTGAGATTGAAAAAATTCCGCAAAAAAAAGGGAGCAAAAGCTCCCTAAAAAGTTGAGTGATTAGTATAAAATACGGGCGCGGATTGTGCCTTCGATGGCTTTTAATTCGGCGCGTAAGGCTTTGCAGTCTTCGGTTTCAACATCTAAAACCACATAGCCAATAACGGGATCGGTTTGTAAATATTGTGCGGCAATATTGACGTTATATTTTTCAAAAATCTTATTGATTTTGTTCATAACGCCTGGTTTGTTGTAATGAATGTGCAATAAACGTTTTGCATTATGCAATTCAGGTAAAGAAACCTCAGGGAAGTTAACCGCAGAAAGTGTTGAACCGTTATCGGAGTATTTCACAAACTTACTCGCCACTTCTGTGCCGATATTTTCTTGCGCTTCTGCAGTAGAACCACCAATATGTGGCGTTAAAATGACATTATCAAAAGCGCGTAAGGCAGAAATAAATTCTTCATTAATGGAAGCCGGTTCTTCAGGGAAAACATCTACGCCTGCGCCACGAATTTTGCCACTTTCTAAGGCTTGAGCAAGGGCATCAATTTCCACAACCGTACCGCGTGCGGCATTGATAAAAATTGCACCGTCTTTCATTTGTGCAAAACGTGTTGCATTCATCATATTTTTTGTGCTTGGATTTTCAGGCACATGTAAAGAAACCACATCACTTTGCGCTAATAAGGTTTCTAACTGAGGAACTTGTTGGGCATTACCTAAAGGTAATTTGGTTTCAACATCATAGAAGAAAACATTCATACCTAAAGATTCCGCAATCACACTTAATTGTGAGCCAATATGGCCGTAGCCGATAATCCCTAAGTTTTTCCCACGTACTTCAAAACTGCCTTGAGCCGACTTGTTCCATAAGCCACGATGCACTTCCATATTCGCTTTAGGAACGTTGCGCATCAATAATAAAATTTCGCCTAAAACTAATTCCGCCACAGAGCGCGTATTGGAAAATGGTGCGTTAAAAACAGGAATACCGCGTTTTTTTGCTGAATTTAAATCTACTTGATTCGTTCCAATACAAAAACAGCCGATAGCAATCAATTTTTCGGCGCAAGCTAACACCTCATCGGTTAAATGAGTGCGTGAGCGAATACCAATAAAATGCGCATCTTTAATGGCTTCTTTTAATTCTTCATCATCTAACGCTTTTTTATGATATTCAATATTGGTGTAACCGGCGTTTTTTAACACATTAACTGCGTTTTGATGCACGCCTTCCAAGAGTAAGAATTTAATTTTATCTTTTTCTAATGAAACTTTAGTTTGTTCTACCATAAAGTAAAAACTCCTTTTTATTCAATAATTTCTGCATTATCAGCTTTGCCGACAATAACAATATCAGCACCGCGTAAAGCGAAAATTCCGTTGGTGACAACGCCGGCAACATTATTTAAGGTTTCTTCCATATGCATAGGTTGCATAATAGGGAAATTATGTACATCTAAAATAACATTACCATTGTCTGTTACCACGCCTTCGCGGTATTCAGGATGTCCGCCAAGCGCAACTAATTTACGCGCCACTTGTGAACGAGCCATAGGAATAACTTCAACCGGTAAAGGGAAGGTAGAGCCAAGGACATCAACTTGTTTGCTTTCATCTACAATGCAAATGAATTTTTTTGCAAGCGCCGCTACGATTTTTTCTCGGGTTAGTGCTGCGCCACCGCCTTTAATCATCATTTTTTGTGGGTTAATTTCATCTGCGCCATCAACGTAAATATCTAAACCAGACACATCGTTCGCACTAAAAACTTCAATGCCGTTTTCGCGTAGTAATTTTTCTGAGGCTTTAGACGCAGCCACAGCGCCTTTTACTTTATGGCTCATTTTGCCTAAAGCTTCAATAAAACAATTCACGGTAGAGCCACTGCCCACGCCAATAATTGTGTCGGGTTTTACATATTGAATTGCCGCTTGTGCAGCCATTTTTTTCATGGTGAGTTGATCCATAATTGACTCCTTGTGAATAAAATTGATAAAAGGAAATGATTGCAAACGGGCAAACATTTTAAGTGCTTTGATTTATAAAACAAGAGCAAACTTCAAAAATTGCCCTAAAAAGAAAAAGTTATTTTAAAAGCATGCTCGCACCGAAAAAATGGGGATAATTTTCGGTGCGAGAGCGCGTTTAAAAATTTTCTAAAATAGCTAAAGCATCAGCAAGTTTTTTTACGGTGAAAACTTCCATATTAGGCACAGGATTTTTCGGCCGATTGGCAAAAGGCACAATAGCGCGTTTAAAGCCATGTTTTCCCGCTTCACTGATGCGTTCTTGCCCACTCGGCACAGGACGAATTTCTCCTGCTAAGCCGACTTCGCCAAAAACCACTAAATCTCGCGGTAAAGGTTGATTGCGAAAACTAGAAATTAAAGCGAGCAATAAAGCTAAATCTGCGCTGGTTTCGCTGACTTTAACCCCGCCGACCACATTTACGAAGACATCTTGATCCGACATCATAAGCCCGCCGTGACGGTGTAAAACCGCAAGTAATAAGGCAAGACGATTATGGTCTAACCCTACGGCAACACGGCGCGGATTGGCCAACATAGAATGGTCAACCAACGCTTGAATTTCCACTAATAAAGGGCGCGTTCCTTCCCATAAAACCATCACGGAACTACCTGGCGTTTGCTCTTCGCCACGACTTAAAAAAATAGCGGAAGGATTTTTCACTTCTCGTAAACCTTGCTCGGTCATGGCAAAAACGCCCAGTTCATTTACCGCACCAAAGCGGTTTTTATGGCTACGCAAGGTGCGATAACGAGAGTCAGCTTCGCCCTCAAGTAAAATAGAGCAGTCAATACAATGCTCTAAAACTTTTGGCCCAGCAAGCGTTCCGTCTTTCGTGACATGGCCGACCATAATAATGGCCACTTGTTTTGTTTTGGCATAACGCGTTAAAAAAGAAGCACATTCTCGCACTTGTGCAACGCTACCAGGGGAAGATTGCACATCAGCCAAATGCATAACTTGAATGGAATCGATAACAATAAGCTGAGGCTGTACTTGGTCGGCTAAATGGCAAATTTGCTCGACCGAGGTTTCCGAAAGGATGTTTAATTTATCCGTAGGTAAACCAAGACGATGAGCGCGCATGGCCACTTGTTGCAAACTTTCTTCACCGGTGACATACAAAGTGGACATTTTTTCAGCTAAGTTACACATAACTTGTAATAAAAGTGTACTTTTCCCTGCACCAGGATGCCCCCCAATTAAAATCGCACTGCCAGGAACAATGCCTCCGCCTAAAACGCGGTCTAATTCTAAAAATTGGCTCGAAAAGCGAGGTGTTTCTTGCAAGCTGATTTCAGCAAGGGTTTGGATTTTCCCTTGTGTGAAGCCCGCATAACCGCTAAAACGATTGGCAGAATGGCTTTTCGTAACGGGGCTTATGCGCACTTCGCTAATGGTATTCCAAGCCTTACAAGTACTACATTGGCCTTGCCAGCGAGAAAATTCAGCACCGCAATCATTACATACATAAGCGCGTTTAGGGGCTTTTGCCATACCAACTCCTTATTGTTGTTCGTAATAAGATAAGAGCATCGCGCTTAAACAACGTTGTAATTGCGTGTTGCTATAAAGCCATTGCCATAAGGCATCTAAGGCTTGGCGATTATTTCGGCTTTGGCTATGATTTTGCATAATTTCTTTAATGCAATCATAAGCCTGATGATGAGCGAACATCAGATTTTCAAACAATTTTGGGTCAAATTGCGCTTTAACATTGGCCGGTAAGTTTTCGCAAGCGTGGAAAAAAAGCTCGCCTTGTTCACAGCAAAAATTATATAAATGGAAAAAGGCACCAATTAAACGCACACTTCGCATAAAATCAACGGCAAAAAATTCTTTACCTAAACGAAAACAGTTTTCCATTAGTTGTTGTTCAAACTGTAAAAACGGATAAATGTAACGAATTTTCGGCGCGAAGGCGATATGTTGCCATTGTGTAAAGGCATCGAAAGGCACGGGACGTTCGCCTTGTGCTAACCAATAACCGCGTTTGGCTTTGTTGGTGGCACTTAAGGTCGCACCATCTTGCGTAATATGATGTTTAACAAAAGACAAAATATCTTCAGTACGGCCTTGTTTAAGTTCAAACTCTAATTCACAAATCGCTTCGGTTTTTTCATCAGCAAGAATTTCCCCTTCATCTAACGCCACTTCAATTTGACTGTCAGAAAAAGGAACAAGCCAGGTTTTACGCTGGAAATTTGTTTGAAAAATAGGGCGTAAATCAGTGCTTTTACAAGGTAAGGTTAAATGAAAATGTTGCGCTAAGGCTTCTAAGTTGGGTGTTTTATCCGCTAAAGGCAAATTATATTCAGGATGAGAATGCAAACCGCCCATAACATCCCCAGATAATTTGGCCGTTAAGGTACAAGTTCCATTTTGTTCACGCACGCGTAAAATGGATTTTTGTTGAGCAAAAGCGCGGTTGATGCTGTCATAATAAGTATTCACCAACCAATCTTGTTGTTGAAAATGAGGGGCCAAGGGGGCAAAAAGGGACGGTATTTTCGCCAAAAAATCGGCGCGTAAGCGAAGTTTTAGTTCAATTTCTTGGTGCATAAAGATCCTTGTTTGGAAAAAATTAAGCATAAAGTAGAAAAATAATGGCGATTTTTTAAGGTTTTTTTTACGAAAAGGCGCAAAAAAGTTAAAAATTTATCCAAAAAGAATACCATTTTCAATAAAATTTTGAGAAAAACAGTGAATTTTAAAAAGTAATTAAGGTAAAATGCAACGAGTTTTAATACTCATCGACCATATGATGACAAGAGGAATGATTTTATGGCAATGAACAACATCTTTGGCCTTTTCGCCAATTCCCCTTTTAAACCGATTCAACGTCATTCTGAAAAAGTAACAGAATGTTGTAGTTATTTAGTAGATTTTTTTGAAGCCACTTTCCGAGGAGAATGGGATAAAGCGGAAAAATTACGCGAAAAAATCTCTGAAGCCGAAAAAGAAGCGGATATTTTAAAACGTGATATTCGCTTAAAATTACCACGTGGTTTATTTATGCCTATTGCGCGTACGGATTTATTAGAATTAACGACGCAACAAGATAAATTAGCAAATTATGCAAAAGATATTGCAGGCCGTATGTTTGGCCGTCGCTGTGCTTTCCCTGCAAGCATGGAAAAAGATTTTATGGACTATGTATGTCGTAGTTTAGATGCAGCAGTTCAAGCTAATCGTGTGATTACAGAAATGGATAACTTACTTGAAACAGGCTTTAAAGGGCGCGAGTTTGAAATGGTTAACCAAATGATAAATCAATTAGATTCCATTGAAGATGATACCGATCATATGCAAGTGAATTTACGTTTAGCATTGCGTGAAGTTGAAGAGAGCTACAATCCTGTGGATGTGATGTTTTTGTACAAAATTTTAGAGTGGATTGGCGTGCTAGCAGACCAAGCTCAGCGTGTGGGCTCACGAATTGAATTAATGTTGGCTCGTGCCTAAGGCTTAACATAGGAAAAACTATGGAAATTATTCAAGAATATGGCACTTTATTAGTTATTATTACCGCAGTTTTTGGCTTTTTTATGGCCTTTGGCGTTGGTGCAAACGATGTTTCTAACGCCATGGGAACATCTGTAGGTTCTGGTACTATTACGGTTCGCCAAGCCATTATCATTGCGTTGATTTTTGAATGTGCAGGTGCCTATTTAGCCGGCGGAGAAGTGACGCAAACCATTCAAAGTGGTGTTATTGACCCTGCACAATATGTGCAAATGCCTGATGTTTTAGCGTTAGGTATGATGTCAGCTTTACTTTCAGCGGGATTTTGGTTAGTGATTGCATCACGTTTTGGTTGGCCTGTTTCAACAACCCATACAATTATTGGTGCCTTAATTGGTTTTGCTTGCATTACCGCAGGGGCTGATGCAGTTGATTGGAGCGAAATTGGTAATATTGTTGGCAGTTGGTTTATTACGCCAGTGATAGCAGGCTTTATTGCTTACGGGATTTTTTATAGTAGCCAAAAATTAATTTTTGATACGGAAGAACCCTTTAAAAACGCGCAAAAATACGGCCCTTTCTATATGGGGCTGACCATTTTAATTATCAGCATTGTGACGATGACGAAAGGTTTGACTCACATCGGCTTAAAATTATCCGCATGGGAAGTTGCACTTATCGCAACGGGGATTTCCCTTGTGTCTATTGTGGCAAGTTATTTTTATTTCCGTAGCTTGCATTTTTTTCATCATGTTGAAAAAGGCATTTTTGGTGGCGTAGAAAAAGTATTTAGCATCTTAATGTTACTTACAGCTTGTGCGATGGCTTTTGCTCATGGTTCAAATGATGTGGCGAATGCGATTGGGCCTTTAGCGGCGGTTGTCTCAATTATGGATCATCATGGTGTGGTGACAAATAACGATTCTATGGCTTGGTGGATTTTACCTTTAGGTGCATTAGGTATTGCAACAGGTCTGATTGTTATGGGACGCACAGTTATGGCAACCATTGGCTCAGGGATTACCGATTTAACCCCTTCGCGTGGATTTGCAGCGCAGTTTTCAACAGCCGTAACTGTTGTTTTAGCTTCAGGTACAGGTTTACCGATTTCCACAACACAAACATTAGTGGGCGCGATTTTGGGTATCGGTTTTGCTCGCGGGATTGCGGCATTAAACTTAAAAGTGATTCGTAACATTGTCGTTTCTTGGGTGATTACCTTACCTGCAGGCGCATTCTTCGTTATTGTGATTTACTATATTTTACGTTTCTTTTTTCATTAAAGACGAGTAACTCATTTTGTAAATAAATTAAAGTGCGGTAAACTTAACCGCACTTTTTTTTTGCTATTTATGAGGATCTTATGCGTAAACCCTTACTTTTTTGCCTTTTTTTATTTATCACAAATTTATCGATTCCTGCCTTTGCTGCAAGTCAAAAATATATTACCGAAAACTTACAAACTTATTTCCGCACGGGAGCGGGGGATCAATATCGTCTTGTTGGGGCAATTACAGCCGGTGAACCTGTTAGCGTGTTGGCCACTAAAAATAAATACAGTTTAGTGCGCGATAGTCGTAAACGCGAAGGCTGGATTTTAACGCGTGATTTAAGCGATACACCAAGTAGCAAAGATGAAAATCCTAAATTAAAAGCGAAAATTGACGCCTTAACCTTGCGTTTAAATAGTTTAGATGACAGTTGGAAGCAACGCGTTAGCGAAATGCAACGTCGTACAGCGCAAGCAGAAAGTCAAAGTTCTGCTTTATTAGAAGAAAATAGCAATTTGAAACGCGAAATCGCCTTAGTAAAAAATAAAAATCGTAGTTTAGAGGCCATGTTAGATGCCAACAAACAAGCGATTGCTATTCAATGGTTTATTTATGGTGGCTCAGTGTTAGCCGTAGGCTTGTTATTAGGTCTGCTACTACCACGTTTAGTGCCAAATCGTCGTCGCCGTCCAAATGGTTGGGTTTAAAATGCAGTATTTTTTAGTTGGTGGCGCAGTACGCGATCAATTACTAGGTTTGCCGATTAAAGATCGCGATTGGCTTGTGGTGGGCGCAACGCCGAAGGATTTATTAACGCGCGGATTTCAGCAAGTGGGGAAAGATTTTCCCGTTTTTCTGCATCCAAAAACGAAAGAAGAATACGCCTTAGCGCGTAAGGAAAAGAAAGCTGGGGCAGGATATACCGGCTTTATTTGTGATTTTTCACCTGAAATCACTTTGCAAGAAGACTTAATGCGCCGAGATTTAACCATTAATGCTTTAGCGCAAGATGAAAAGGGTAAAATTTATGATTTTTATGGTGGTCTGCAAGATTTAAATAATAAAATTTTACGCCATGTATCCGACGCTTTTGTGGAAGATCCTTTGCGTGTGTTGCGTGTGGCGCGTTTTTCGGCGCGTTTTTCTTCCTTAGGTTTTAAGATTGCACCGGAAACATTAAGTTTAATGAGCGAAATTTCGGCGCGAGGTGAATTACAAACCTTAACGGCAGAAAGGGTTTGGCAAGAAACCGCCCGCGCTTTACAAAGTTCGCAACCTTGGGATTATTTCCAAGTTTTAGAAAAAGTCGGCGCATTTTCATTACTTTTCCCTGAATGCCAAGATAGGCTTAGTGAAAGTTATGCCAGATTGCAACGCTTAACGGAATATTGGCAAAAAGCAGACCGATTTCCGCTCAGTTGCTTTGCTCAAGAAGGTTTTTCTAAATTAGCTTTAGCTTTTTCAGCGATGTTCCAAAAAGGGGATATCAACAAATTATGCCAACGCTTAGGCGTGCCGAATGAGGTGAAAAAGCTCGCCTTATTCGCCCAAAATCTGGAATTAGAACATTGCATGGCTAAGCCTTCGAGTGAAATTTTAGCCCTGTTTAATCAAGTGGATATTTGGCGTAAGCCAGAAATCTTTTTGCATTTATGCTTATTAACGGCGCTGAAAAAGCCGAGCGGGGATTTTCCTGAAGGGGAAAATTTATGGCAACTTTATTTAGTCGCGCAACAGGTAAATGTGCAAGAAATTATTGCACAAGGTTTTGAAAAACAAGCTATTCGGGAAGAGTTAAATCGACAAAGAATCGCCATTATGACAGAAAAAAGAGCGTCAAATTTTACAAAGAGGGCAGTATGCGCATCATAAACGTTATGACCTTTGTTGCTTGTGGCCTATTAAGTGGCTGTGCGCTTAATTTATCAGCACCGCAACAAACAGGAAATCTCAGCCATCAAGATCCCTTATGGCAAAAACATGTACAAAAATTAGAGCAAATTCAACAATATGAAACCTTAGGCCAAATCGGGGTTATTTCGCCACAAGGTCGTTTTTCGACAAGTTTTCAATGGCAATACGCGCCGAAAAATTATCACTTACATCTCTCAGGCTTTTTAAATATGGCTTCGATGGATTTACAAAAAACAGCCAAAGGCTTAACGCTGATTGATGATAAAGGGCGCAAGCATCAAAATGAAGACGCGGAATTTTTACTCATGCAAGTGTTAGGCACTCGATTAACCTTAGAAGAATTAGCCCAGTGGTTAAAAGGGTTACCTGCGAAAAAAGCGACGTATCAAGTGAGCGAACAACATTTATTACGCCAATTTATTTATCCGACCCAAGGGGAAACTTGGACGGTGACTTATTTGAGTTATCATCATAATTTAGCCATTCCTATGCCTAAAGATGTGTTAATTCAAGGAAAATATCGCACATTAAAAATACGTATTAAGGAATGGCAATGGTAGAAAAAACAATCCAAAAATTCGGCGCAAGTGAAGTATTCACCTTTCCTTGCCCTGCAAAATTAAATTTATTTTTATACATCAATGGACGTCGAGAAGATGGTTATCACGAATTACAAACTCTATTTCAATTTTTAGATTTTGGCGACGATTTAAGCATTTCTCTGCGTGAAGATGGAAAAATTCAGTTAACGCCCGCTATGCCCGACATTCCTTTAGAAAGCAATTTAATTTATCGCGCGGCGAAATTATTACAGCAAAAAACGCAAACAAAATTCGGCGCGAATTTACATTTAAATAAACGCTTGCCGATGGGCGGAGGCGTTGGTGGTGGCTCATCAGATGCGGCGACCACATTGGTTGCTTTAAATTTATTATGGCAAACAGGTTTAAGTTTAGAGGAATTAGCGCAACTTGGTTTGCAATTAGGTGCAGATGTGCCAATTTTTGTGCATGGTAAATCCGCTTTTGCTGAAGGCGTTGGGGAAAAACTGCAATTTTGTGAGCCGTTAGAAAAATGGTATGTCGTTTTAAAACCTAAGGTGTCGATTTCAACTGCGGTGGTATTTCAGCATCCCGACTTACCAAGAAACACCCCCAAACGTAGTATGATCGAATGCTTATCACGCGATTATGAAAACGATTGCGAGAAAATTGTGAAAAATCACTATTCAGAGGTTGAAGAAATGCTCAACTGGTTGATACAATATGCGCCAGCTCGATTAACCGGAACAGGTGCTTGTGTTTTTGCCGAGTTTGATACGCAAAAATCAGCAGAGTTGGTTTTTCAAACCAAACCAAAATCCTATGACGGATTTGTTGCGCAGGGGCAAAACCTTTCCCCTTTACATCAATTAATTAATCAACTTAAACAACAACGCAATTTGTTGTAACTATTTTCATTTAAAACTCTCGAGGTTAAATTTACAATGCCTGACATTAAAATCTTCACGGGTAATGCTACACCGGAGCTTGCTCAACACATTTCAAAACGCCTTTATCTTTCTCTTAGCGATGCAACCGTAGGACGCTTTAGCGACGGCGAAGTTCAAGTGCAAATCAATGAAAATGTCCGTGGTTGTGATGTCTTTATTATTCAATCTACTTGCGCACCAACAAACGATAACTTAATGGAACTTATCGTGATGATTGATGCGTTACGTCGTGCTTCTGCCGGTCGTATCACTGCAGTGATTCCTTATTTCGGTTATGCGCGTCAAGATCGTCGTGTACGTTCTTCTCGTGTACCAATTACGGCAAAAGTGGTGGCAGATTTCTTATCTAACGTAGGTGTTGATCGTGTTTTAACCTGTGATTTACACGCAGAGCAAATTCAAGGTTTCTTTGATGTACCAGTAGATAACGTTTTTGGTACTCCAGTTTTAATTAACGACATTTTGAAAAAAACGGATTTACAAAATCCAATTGTTGTTTCTCCTGATATCGGTGGTGTGGTTCGTGCGCGTGCTGTGGCGAAATTATTAAACGACACAGATATGGCGATTATCGACAAACGTCGTCCAAAAGCGAATGTTGCACAAGTTATGCACATTATTGGTGATGTAGAAGGTCGTGATTGTATCTTAGTTGACGATATGATCGATACTGGCGGTACGTTATGTAAAGCGGCTGAAGCTTTAAAAGCCCGCGGTGCAAAACGCGTGTTTGCTTATGCAACTCACGCCGTATTCTCTGGTAATGCAGTAAACCACATTGCAAGCGATGCGTTAGATGAAGTTGTGGTTACGGATACTATTCCATTAACACCTGAAATTAAAGCTCTTGGCAAAGTACGCGTTTTAACATTATCTTCAATGTTGGCAGAAGCCATTCGTCGTATTAGCAATGAAGAATCTATTTCAGCAATGTTTAAAGATTGATAATTGAAAAAAGTAAAAACCCAAGCGAGATGCTTGGGTTTTTTATTATTGCTTAGGTAAATGTTCTAAATGAGCTAAAAAGTCTTCGGCATTGACAAACCCCGCTAAGCGCGCCGATTTTATTTCTTCCCCCGCTTGATTAAAAAACAACACCGCAGGTAAGCCAAGAATTTGGAAATGTTTTAAAAGAGCTTTCTGCGAAGGAGAATTTTCCGTCACGTCTACTTTGATTAACTGCACATTTTCTAAAGCTTGTTGCACCTTTGTATTCGCAAAAGTTTTATGTGCCAATTCTTTACAAGCCACGCACCAATCGGCGTAAAAATCCACGATCGTTAAACTTTTTTCGTTATGAACTAATTTATCTTGCAAGGTTTGGAGCTGATGAATATTTTGCCAAGATGTTTTCGCACCGAAATTTTGGCTAGCCACCTTGGGAAGATTTTCTGTTTGCCAGAACCAATTTTGTAAAGGTTGCGCACAAAGAATAGCCAAAATTACAGCGAAAAGTTTGAAAATTTGGCGCCAGTTTGTTTGTGGCAGTTGCCAGCTTAACCAAAGGAAGAAACTCATTCCCAAAAGCGACCATAAACGATTTTCCCATACTTGCGGTAATAAACGGCTAAGTAAGAAAATAGGCAAGGCAAGCATCACAAAGCCGAAGGCTGTTTTTACCGCATTTAACCAATGACCAGATTTTGGCAAAATGCGATTGCCGAAAATAGTCATTAACATTAAAGGTAATCCCATACCGAGAGCTAACAAATATAAAGTGATAGCGCCCGTGGTTAAATCGCCACTTTGCGCAACATATAATAACGCGCCAGAAAGTGGTGCAGAGGTGCAAGGTGAAGCCACTAAACCGGCTAAAGCGCCCATGACAAAAACCCCACCAAAGGCGCCTCGTTGTTGTTTTTGGCTCAGTTGTGAAAGTTTATTTTGCCAACTTAAAGGTAATTGCAAATCAAAAAGACCAAACATAGAAAGAGCTAATAACACAAAAATAACGGCAAGTGTAATAAGCACAAAAGGGCTTTGTAGGGCTAGCTGGAATGGCAAGCCAATGGCAGCAACAGCCAGGCCAAGCAGGGTATAAGTTAAAGCCATACCCTGTACATAAATAAAAGTTAAGGCGAAAGCTCGAGCGTTACTTGGACGATTTTGTGTACCGATAACTAAAGCGGAAAGCAAAGGTAACATAGGTAGAACGCAAGGAGTAAAAGCCATACCAAGACCTAAGAGAAAAAAGCCAAAAACGGCATATTTTGAATGAAAAAGTTGACTTGCGAAGGTTTGAGCATTTGCTACTTGTGGTGAAAAGCGGTTAAGGGCAAAGTTTTTTTGTTCAGGCGGATAGCAAAGCCCTTCTGTACAACCTTGATAAACAACGTTTAATTCAGCGTTGGCTGAAATTTCTTGGACAGGGATAGTCAAAGTTAGGGCTTTTTCATAAACCAAACGTTCACCTAAAGCGGGGTCTTGATGAACTATTCCTTTAGGGAGAGAAAAAGGGGCTAAAGTTGCGTGTTTTGCGCGGATGACCAATTGGTCTTGATATAACCAATAACCGGGTGCAATTTTCCAATGCAAGGTGAGTTTATCGTCTTTTTGCGATAGGCTTAAAGGGAAGGCCTCATTAGGCGCAAGAAAAGTGGGCTTTTTATCGAAAAAACCGCCATAACTCGGCCATGCAAAAGTAAGGGAAAAAAGGAAAATAAAAACAGAAAAAATTTTTCGCATAATACAGAATAAGTAAGAAAAAAGTGGCGAGATTTTAGCATAAAAGAAAGGAAAAAAAAGGCGCACACAAGATCGTGCGCGCCGAAAAATTAGCCTACAACATTAGGGAGTAAACCGCTTTGAATAAAGAAAGGAACATTAAAAATAATAAAACCTAAAAGTAAGGCAGCAATTAAAGCCACTTTACCGCCCCAAACACGATAAGGCATATTGGGATATTTTTTACGGAAAACCCACACAAGCGCGATAGGTAATAACAAGCCGTAGAAAACGAAAATTTGTCCTGCATAGCCTAAAACGCTTAAGAAATTACGATAGAAAAGCGCGATAAATAAAACAGGTAAAAACGCTAATAATGTTAAAGATAAACGATTAGCCTGAATATTTGCGCGTTTTAACAAATCATCTAAACAATCAACTAAAGATAAAGCCACCCCTAAAAACGAAGTAATTAAGGCAAAAGCCGAAAATAAACGCACGCTATAACTGATAAATTGACTGCCCGTGGCGTGATAGCTTGCTTCAACTAAGCCATTTAAGGTTGGATTATGGCGAATAATTTGCACAAACTCTACTTGACTAAATACGCCATGCGTAACCATTTCCCATAAAATATACGCCACTAATGGAATGGCTGTACCGCCAATAATCGCAATACGTAAACGGCGAATATCGTTTTCTAAGTAGCTGTTAATCGTTGGAATGACAACGTGGAAACCAAATGAAGTAAAGAAAACGGGAGAAGCGGATAAAATTAACCAATAATCTAAAGGCATCGCACCAATGTTTTCTAATTTCACCAAAGGCAACATCATAAAGAGCACAATACCAAAGGCAATCAGTTTTAAGCTAAATAATAAACGCGTAAAGGCGTCTACAACTTTTGTTCCAACTAACACAGTAGAGGCTAAAATAAGCATAAAACCAATAATGGCGTAGCTTTCAGCTTGTGCGCCAAAAGCGTTTAAGTAAGGCACTAATAAATTTCCACCACCTAAAGCATAAGCCGTAAGAAGTGCGTACATCAATAAAAGCGAGGCGAGAGTCGCTAAAAAACGCCCTGGTAAACCGAAATATTGTTCGGCTAAAGTGGCAATGCCTGCATCGTTACGAGGGGCTTTTTGATACACTTCAACGAAAAGTAAAGCACTAAAGGAAAGTAAAATCCAAAGGGCAACGAGTAAAGTAAAAGTATAGCCAAAACCCATCTCTGCGGAAGTGAGGGGCATGGCGAGCATTCCTGCACCAATGGTGGTGCCTGCGACAATTAAGGCGCTACCGAATGTTTTGTTTTGCATAATGAATCCTGTTAGGGTTAAAAATAAATAAATCGCATGTTGGCAGAACCAACATGCGCCGAAAAATCGTCTTTTATCAATTTACTTGAGAGCTTAGCCGACGACTGTTGGTAGGTAACCTGCTTGTACTAAGAAAGGTACGAAAACAATGGTTACCCCTAAAATTAGCGTGAAAATTAAGGCAAGATTTCCACCTTTAACACGGTATGGCAAATTAGGGTTGGTACGACGTAATTTCCATACTAAAGCAATAGGTAACACAATGGCGTAGCATGCAAACATTTGACCTGCGTAGCCTAAAGCTAAAATGAAGCCTTCTGGGTAAAAGAGCGCAAAAGCTAATGGTGGCAAGAAAGTTAATGCACCAAGGCTTGCACGGTTTGTAGGCAAATGTAAACGTTTAAATAAATCTTCTAAGGCTTCAAATAATCCTAAAGACACGCCAAGGAAAGAGGTAATTAAAGCTAAGGCTGAGAATAAACGCACCGCACTGCCGATCATTTCACTGCCTGTGCTTTGGATTGTTGCGGTCACTAAACCATTTAAAGTTGGGTCTTGTTTCAACACGGCTAAGAAAGTGTGTTGACTTAATACGCCGTGAGTTGCAAATTGCCACAAAATATAACCCACTAAGGGGATTAAAGTACCTACAATAATCGCAAAGCGCAAGGCTTTTACATCACCATTTAAATATTTATTTAAACTTGGAATAGAACCGTGGAAACCAAATGCCGTAAAGAAAATAGGTGCAGCGGAAATCAATAAGGCATTGTCAACAGGGACTTCCATTAAGTTTTGTAACTGAACATTTGGGATTAAAAGAATTAAAACCAAAGCGAAAAATGCAAGTTTAGTAAAGAAAATCAATCGATTAGCTTTATCTACACTGCTTGTGCCGAAAAAGACAAAAAAGCCAAAAAAAGCGGTAAAAAGAACACCTGCAATTTGTGATGTGGTATTGGCGTTATGAATAACGGGCATTACGCCGGCTAAAATCGAGCTACCGCCTGCCACATAAGCGGCGACTAAAGCATATAAAAAGACCAATAAAACACTTGTAGAAAGCACGCGACCTAAATTACCGTAATATTTTTCAGCAAGCGTGCCAATTCCCGCATCGCTGTCAACGGTTTGATACACTTCAACAAAAAGTAATGCAGCAAAAGTTAATAATAACCAAAGCGCAACCAATAAGATGACGGTTGAGCCAAAGCCGATGCCGGCTGAAGTTAAAGGCATCGCCAGCATTCCGCCACCAATGGTGGTACCGGCGACAATTAAAGTGCTTCCTGTCGTTTTATTCATTATAAATTCTCCGATGGTAAAAGATGGGGCGAGTTTAGC
>JAHHQY010000010.1 GCA_020026115.1 Actinobacillus sp.
ATGGGATTTTTTTAATTCCTGCATTTTATTGCGAATTTCACGTCGTTGTTGAGAAAGCTCAGCATTACAAATATTGTAATCGTCAACCCGTGTTTCATAATCATTTCGCATATTTTCAATAATCAAACGAATATCGGCAATCGACATATCGTCCGTAATATATTGATTTAAATTTTCTAATAGCAAGGCGCGTTTACGATTATCGCGAATTTTACGCTGATTATGCTCTAAATCACGTTTTAAACGGTTTTTTAAGCGATACATCCGCACATATTCTAATACTTCTTGGAAAGATTCTTTACTGACGTTCTCCATATTAACCTCTTTTGTCATCAAAAAATTTGCGCCAATTTAACCCTTTCCTTGCCTTTCGTCAAAAAGATTCCTTTTAAAAAGTGAGCTTTATCACGAAAATATTTGCTTGTTGTAAATGTTAGTGCTTACAATACGGCATTTTTTGTAAGCGAATAAAAGAAAAATGGGAGAAAAATATGCCACAAGTTTTTAATTTCAGTGCAGGCCCTGCCACAATGCCAAAAGCGGTGCTTGAAAAAGCCCAAGAAGAATTACTGAATTGGCAAAATCAACAAACTTCCGTTATGGAAATTAGTCATCGTAGTCCTCTCTTCATGCAACTGATTCAGCAAGCGGAGGCCGATTTACGTCGCCTTTATCATATTCCTGATAACTATAAAATTTTGTTTTTACAAGGTGGCGCGCGTGGTCAATTTGCTGCAATTCCACTTAATTTATTAACGGAAAACAGCAAAGCCTTATATTTAACGAGCGGTCATTGGTCAAAATTAGCCGCACAAGAAGCGCGTTTATTTGGTGAAATTGATGAAATCAATATTTTGGAAGATGGCGATAAATTAAAAGTTACAGATTTAGATTTTAAAGATCGCGCCGAAAATTATGCCTATGTGCATTATTGCCCAAATGAAACCATTAGCGGTGTTGAAATTTTCACGCCACCTGATGTTGGTCGCGCCGTTTTAGTGGCGGACATGTCTTCAACCATTCTTTCGCGTAAAATTGATATCAGTAAATTTGGCTTAATTTATGCTGGCGCACAGAAAAATTTAGGTCCATCAGGCATTACTTTAGTCATTGTTCGTGAAGATTTACTTGGCAAAGCACGCAAAGCAACGCCGGTTATTTGGAATTACGCTGTTCAAGCGGAAAAAGATTCTATGATTAACACGCCACCAACTTTCGCTTGGTACTTATGCGCTTTAACTTTCCAATATTGGTTACAAGAAGGCGGTTTAAGCGAAATTGAAAAACGCAATCAAGCCAAAGCCGAATTACTCTATGCCTATTTAGATGAAAGCGATTTTTATCATAATGTCGTTGCAAAAGAAAATCGCTCTTTAATGAACGTCACCTTTAGCACGCAGGATTCTGCTTTAGATGCAAAATTTGTTGCGCAAGCAAAAGAAGCCGGCTTACACGCTTTAAAAGGTCATAAAGTACTTGGCGGTATGCGCGCCTCGATTTATAACGCGATGCCACTTGCTGGCGTTGAGGCTTTAATTGCCTTTATGCAAAAATTTGCTTTAGAAAATGCCTAACTTAAGCACAACATAACCTAACTCGCGCCGAATTTTAGTCCTTTTGGCTTTTTTTCGGCGCGAGTCATTTTTTTAAGGGATCTTATGCAAAAAAATTATTACGATTGCATTGTTATCGGCGCTGGCGCAGCTGGGCTTTTTTGTGCAAGCCAATTAGGCCAAAAAGGCAAACGCGTTTGTGTTTTAGATAAAGGCAAAAAAGCGGGCCGAAAAATTTTAATGTCTGGCGGAGGCTTTTGTAATTTCACTAACTTAGATGTTTCCGCTAAAAATTACCTCAGCCATAATCCGCATTTTGTGAAATCTGCGCTTGCTCGTTTTACGCCCTGGGATTTTATTGGCAAAGTACTCACTTATGACATTCCTTATCATGAAAAAACACTAGGTCAGCTTTTTTGCGATAATTCCGCAGAAGACATTGTCAATATGTTATTAGCGGAATGTGAGAAAGGCCAAGTGCGTCTGGCTTTACGTTATGATGTGAAGGAAGTTTGCACGCACGAGCAAAAAAACTTAGGTCGTTTTATGCTTCGAGCCAATGAGGAAACCTTTTTCTGCGAGCATTTAATTATTGCCACAGGTGGCCTTTCTATGCCGGCTTTAGGGGCAGGCGCCTTTGGTTTGCAAGTTGCAGAACAATTTGGCCTTAAGGTTTACCCACCGCGAGCCGGTTTAGTGCCTTTTACTTATCTTGAGCGAGATAAGCCTTATCAAGTTTTAGCGGGCATTTCCCTTCCTGTTGAAGTTCGCGCTTTATGCGGTATGCGTTTTTATAATCATATGCTTTTTACCCATCGCGGTTTATCTGGCCCTGCGATTTTGCAAATATCTAATTATTGGCAAGCACCTGAAAGCGTTGAAATCAATTTATTGCCGGATGAAAATATTACGCAATATTTAAAAGAATTACGGCAAACTTCGGCGAAAATGCAGTTAAAAACAGCGTTGAGTAAAGTGTTACCTTCTCGTTTAGTGGAGCTTTGGAGTTTAACTCATCCGTTTTTACAAGAAACTTTAGCGCATCTTTCAAAAGAACAATTTTCTCAATTAGAAAACCTTGTACATCATTGGCAATTTACGCCAAATGGCACTGAAGGTTATCGTACGGCGGAAGTGACCTTAGGCGGTGTGGATACCCATGAAATATCCTCACAAAGTATGGAATGCAAAAGCCAAGCGGGATTATATTTTATTGGTGAAGTGTTAGATGTTACAGGTTGGCTTGGAGGCTATAATTTCCAATGGGCTTGGAGCAGTGCTTACGCTTGCGCCTCGAGCATAAAATAGCGCTCGCACCGAATTTTGGGCGCATTATTTCACATGCATTTTTTGGCGTAATTTGCGCAGTAATAAGTAAATCCACGGCCATAACAATGCACTTAATAATGCGCCATAAATTTCTTGCCCGTTAAAGTTTGCTTGGTATAAGAAAAACTCTAATAAAAATAAGCCAAGACGAATAAATAAAACAAAAATAAAGACTAAAAAAGCCTGAAACCATAAAGATAAGTTGCGCAAAATGCAGTAACTACGACTAATTAAATAGGCGAAAATCACTAAAATTGTCGAATGTACGCCAAGAATAGCCCCTGTAATTAAATCCCAACAAATCCCCACTAAAAAAGCGCATAGAATATTGATGCGTTCAGGTAAGGCCATAATCCAATACATTAAAACCATCACCAACCAAGCCGGTTTCACGCCTTGCCATTCTTGTGGCCAATGCATGACTTCTAACATCAAAGCGAGTAAAAATGTCATACCAATGAGTAAATATTGTGACCAACTTAGGCGTTTCATTTTCCTATCCTTTCTTTTTTTAGTTTATTTTAAGGTGATTTTTTTGCTTTTCTTCTTGCAAAGCCAAACGTTGTTTGGTCATTTCTTTAATTTCTTCTGGCGTAATTGTTTTACTGCGATGCAATTCTTGCCCCGTTGGCCAAACCAGCAAAACATCGCGTAAACTGGCTAAACTTGCTTGGGGTTTTGCGCTAATGGTCGCAAAATAATTTTGTTTATCGCGGGTAATTTTTTCTACGGTTGCCACAGGAAAACCTTCAGGAAAACGCCCACTTAAGCCTGAGGTGACTAATAAATCCCCTTCTTTAATATCCGTACTGCGTGGCACATTATCTAAAACTAATTCATCACTGCGCCCTGTGCCTGTTGCAATCATTCGCACGCCATTACGCAAAACTTGCACGGGAATAGAATGAGATACGTCGCTAATTAACAACACGCGACTGTTATGCTCACCGGTGGAAATAATTTGCCCCACTACGCCTTTTTCATCAATAACAGGTTGATTGACGAAAGCCCCATCTTGCGTCCCTTGGTTTACGACAAGTTGCTGATGATAATTGCTGTTTTCTGCATTGATCACTTGAGCAATTTTTTTATATTCATCTTGGCGTAAAGGGGAATTTAATAATAAACGTAAGCGTTGATTTTCTACTTTGAGTTGATCGAGCAACAATAAATCGGCATTTTTTTCTTTTAATTCCGCATGCAAGACTTTGTTTTCGATACGTAATTGTTGGTTACTAATAAAATTCTCAGAAACGCCATCTAATAAATAGCCGGGGGCATTGGCAAGGTAGTACACAACGCTAATACCATTTTCCATAAAATTGCGTAAATACAGCATACTGGTGGCTTTTTTACCGTCCACTAACATTAATGCCATACAGGCAATTAAGGCTAAAATTAAACGCATGCCTAATGAGGGCATACGGGTAAAAATTAATTTCATTAAATTCTTATCAATCCCTGAATAAATAGAAAAAGTGCGGACGAACCCGCACTTTCTCATTATTTTAATTAAATTTCATCGCTAAAAATATCGCCACCGTTCATATCGATCATAGCAAGCGCTTCACCGCCCCCACGAGCAACACAAGTTAATGGTTCTTCAGCAATAATGACTGGCACGCCTGTTGCTTGAGAAAGCAATAAGTCAATATTATGTAATAATGCCCCACCGCCCGTTAACACCATACCGCGTTCAAAAATATCTGCAGCATGCTCAGGTTGACATTCTTCCAAGGCTTTTTTCACCGCATCCACAATTCCGCTTAAAGGTCCGCGTAAGGCTTCTAATAAATCTCGTGAATCTAAAGTGAAGGCGCGAGGACCTGCCGCTTTAATATTATGACCATGCACTTCGATGGTTTTAACTTCATCATCTTCGCGTAAAAATGCCGTACCAATTTCTTTTTTAATTCGTTCTGCCGTTGGCTCACCGATAATCGCATCATGTTCACGACGTACATAATTCACAATGGCTTCATCAAAACGGTCGCCCCCAATACGCACAGAAGCAGAATAAACGATGCCATTTAAAGAAATCACCGCAACTTCTGTTGTACCACCACCAATATCAATCACCATAGAACCTGTTGCCGTAGAAACAGGTAATTTAGCCCCGATTGCCGCAGCCATAGGTTCTTCAATTAAATACACTTCGCGCGCGCCCGCACCAATGGCGGATTCACGAATGGCTCGACGTTCAACTTGTGTTGCGCCAGCGGGTACACAAACTAAAACTCGAGGACTTGGACGCATAAAATTATTGCTATGCACTTGCTTAATAAAATATTGCAACATTTTTTCTGTTACGAAGAAATCTGCAATTACGCCATCTTTCATGGGACGAATTGCTTCAATACTTTTTGGCGTACGCCCTAACATTGATTTTGCTTCATGCCCTACGCTTGCGATGCTTTTTAAAGCCCCGGTGCGATCTTTACGAATGGCGACCACTGAAGGTTCATCTAGCACAATACCTTGATTTTTAACATAAATTAATGTGTTAGCTGTGCCTAGATCGATTGAAAGATCGTTGGAGAATAATCCTCGAATTTTTTTAAACATATGTCTTCCATAAACTGAATATTACAAATAACTGTTCTTTTCTGAACGGCGAAAAAATTGCGCTTAATTTAACAAAAAAACGTCCTTTTTTATAGGATTTTTTCCGCTTTTTACGCCTAAGCGCGCGCAAGTTTGTTTGCGTTTTTTCACTCGCGCCGAAAATTAAAATGTCTTTTTTCGGCGCGAGAGGCTTATTTTTCTTTGACCAAGAAAGGCGCTAAAAATTTCCCCGTATGAGAAATTGAATTTTGCGCCACCTCTTCCGGCGTTCCCGTTGCGATAATTTCGCCACCGCCTTTGCCACCTTCTGGGCCTAAATCTATCAACCAATCTGCCGTTTTAATCACATCTAAATTATGCTCAATAACCACAATGGTATTGCCTTGATCGCGTAAACGATGCAACACCGTTAAAAGCTGTTTAATATCAGCAAAATGCAAGCCTGTGGTTGGTTCATCAAGCAAATATAAGGTTTTTCCCGTATCACGTTTGGATAATTCTGAGGCTAATTTCACACGCTGAGCTTCGCCACCCGAAAGTGTGGTGGAAGACTGCCCTAAGCGAATATAAGATAAGCCCACGTCCATTAAAGTTTGTAATTTTCTAGCTAAAGCTGGAATAGCTTTAAAAAACTCACAGGCTTCTTCAACGGTCATTTCTAATACTTGCTGAATCGTTTTGCCTTTATAACGAATTTCTAAGGTTTCTCGATTATAGCGTTTACCATGACATTGATCGCAAGGCACATAAACATCGGGTAAAAAATGCATTTCAACTTTTAACACGCCGTCGCCTTGACAAGCTTCACAACGTCCGCCACGCACATTAAAACTAAAACGCCCTGGCGTATAGCCTCGCGCACGGGCTTCGGGTACACCCGCAAATAATTCTCGAATTGGTGTAAAAATCCCCGTATAGGTAGCCGGATTCGAGCGCGGAGTACGCCCGATTGGGCTTTGGTTAATATCGATCACTTTATCAAAAAAGCCTAAGCCTTCAATGCTTTCATAAGGGGCAATACTTTGATTTTCGGCGCGATTTAACGCATTTTGCGCCAAAGGAAAGAGCGTGTCGTTAATTAAGGTGGATTTTCCAGACCCCGACACGCCCGTTACGCAAGTAAATAAGCCAACCGGAATGCTTAAATTGACATTTTTTAAGTTATTTCCGCACGCACCTTTTAAAACTAATTGGCGTTTTAGATCGTTTTCGGTGCGTTTTTCTGGCACGCTAATTTTTTCTTTGCCTGATAAAAATTGCCCCGTAATCGATTTTGGGTTCAGCATAATTTCTTTTGGCGTACCTTCTGCCACAATTTCACCGCCATGCACGCCTGCGCCAGGGCCAATATCGATAATATGGTCCGCGGCCCAAATAGCATCTTCATCATGTTCAACCACAATAACGGTGTTGCCTAAGTCACGCAAATGTAACAAGGTTTTTAGTAAGCGATCATTATCTCGTTGATGTAAACCAATGGACGGTTCATCAAGCACATACATCACCCCAACTAAACCTGCGCCAATTTGACTGGCTAAACGAATTCTTTGCGCCTCACCGCCTGAAAGCGTATCAGCACTGCGAGAAAGCGATAAGTAATTTAAACCCACATTAACTAAAAATTGCAGGCGATCTTGAATTTCTTTTAGAATTTTTTCCGCAATTTTAGCTCGTTGCCCCGTTAAACTCAGCTCTTGTATAAATTGCAAGGCTCGCGCAATACTCTCTTCGGTAATTTCAGGTAAGGTAATGCCATCAATAAAAACATTGCGCGCTTCTAAGCGTAATCTTGAGCCGGCACAATCGATACAAGGTCGCTGGCTCATATTTTTCGCCAGTTCTTCACGAACTGTCATCGATTCCGTTTCTTTATAACGGCGCGCCATATTATTTAAAATGCCTTCAAACTTATGGTGACGAAGTACAATATCCCCGCGATCGTTAACGTATTGAAATTCTATTTCCTCATCGCTTCCATGCAAAATAATGTGCTGAATATGAGAAGGCAAGGCTTCCCAAGGTGTTTCAATATCAAAATGATAATGTTTTGCTAAGGAAGTAAGCATTTGAAAATAATAGAAATTACGTCGATCCCAACCTTTAATCGCGCCACCTGCAAGCGAAATGGACGCATTGCGTACAACTAATTTTTCATCAAAATATTGTTGCACACCAAGGCCGTCACAAGTTGGGCAAGCGCCCGCTGGATTATTAAAGGAAAATAAGCGCGGTTCTAATTCAGGCACGGAATAACCGCAATGAGGGCAAGCAAAGTTTGCTGAAAATAATAATTCTTCCCCTTCGCCATCCATCGGCGCAACTAAAGCTAAGCCACCTGAAATTTCTAAAACCGTTTCTAAAGATTCCGCTAAACGCGTTTTTAATTCATCGCGCACTTTAAAACGATCTACGATAATTTCAATATTATGTTTTTTCTGTAATTCCAAAACGGGCGGATCGGATAAATCGCAAATTTCACCATCAATTCGAGCGCGAATGTAGCCTTGCGCCGAAAAATTTTCCAATAGCTTAACGTGTTCGCCTTTTCGATTACGCACTACCGGCGCCAATAACATCATTTTACTGCCCTCAGGCAAGGCGAGAATTTTATCCACCATTTGGCTTATGGTTTGTGCGCTTAAAGGAATTTGATGGGTAGGACAGCGAGGTTCCCCAACTCGAGCAAAAAGTAAGCGTAAATAATCATAAATTTCTGTAATTGTGCCTACTGTTGAACGGGGGTTATGAGAGGTCGATTTTTGCTCAATAGAAATGGCCGGCGACAATCCTTCGATATGATCTACATCCGGTTTTTCCATTAAAGCTAAAAATTGACGCGCATAAGCAGAAAGCGACTCAACATAACGGCGTTGCCCTTCTGCATAAAGCGTATCAAAAGCCAAGGAAGATTTCCCCGAGCCTGAAAGCCCTGTAATAACAATCAATTTATCGCGTGGAATGCACACATTAATATTTTTTAAATTATGCGTTCTTGCGCCACGCACATCAATATATTCCATCTTACTTCACCATTAAAAAAAATTTGCGATCATTATCGCATATTCCAATTTTTGCGGGGTAACTTTATTTTTCCCCTGTATTTTTTCTATATTTTTAGTGCGCTTTAAGGCATAATGCAGGCCAATTTTTAGTTTAAACAAATCGAGGTTAATTATGGCAGGTGTAAATAAAGTGATTATTGTTGGCAATTTGGGAAATGACCCAGATGTGCGAACAATGCCTAATGGCGGTGCCGTAGCAAATATTAGCGTTGCAACAAGTGATACTTGGAATGATAAAACCACCGGTGAACGTCGCGAAGTTACTGAATGGCATCGCATTGTATTTTATCGCCGTCAAGCAGAAATCGTTGCGGAATATTTACGCAAAGGTTCAAAAGTTTATGTGGAAGGTCGTTTACGCACACGCAAATGGCAAGATCAAAATGGCCAAGAACGCTATACAACTGAAATTCAAGGCGACGTTTTACAAATGTTAGACAGCCGTAACGAACGTCAACAAGCTGGCTATAACGGTGGCTTTAAATCTGCACAACCAAATAATTACCCAGCCCAAGGAATGGGAAATCCATCCTCTCAAGCCACGCCTTTTGGACAAGATAATGCCCATGCGACCGCTAACTTTAACTCAAATAATAACGGCATGTATCAAAACTCTGTTCAAACACAACAAGGATATCAACCGACTACGACACAACAAGCGTACCAACCGACTACGCCACAACAACCGTACCAAGCTACGACAACTCAGACAAGCCCTGAAATTGACGGTGCGCCTGTTGACGACGACATTCCATTCTAAAAAAGCTTTTCCTAGCTTTTTCGCTTAGCTTAATTTTTAACTCGCGCCGAAAAAAAGATACAAAAATTCGGCGCGAGTTTTTTTTATTCTTTTTCCGCTTGTAACTTTAAGGCTTCCGCCATAATGGCTCGATAAATATTTTCAATACTCTCATCGCTTAAAGACAAATTTTCTGCTCGTGCTTGAGCTTTTAGTTGCTTTAACACGGCTTGCTCTCGCGTTAAATCACGCAATGGTAATTGTTGTTGTTTTTTTTCAGTACCAATTTTACGCACTATTTTTTGGCGTTCATTGAGTAATTTTAAAAGTTGATGATCAATTGCGTTAATTTGTTGGCGATAAGTTAGCAAGTCTGCTTTCATAATTTTCCTTAATCTTTATTTTTCGCATAAAAAAACTGCTCCAAAGCGGAGCAGTTTAATGCTTTTTAGGCGAAATTAAATAATTTCTTTTGCTTTATTCACAACATTTTCAACCGTAAAGCCGAAAAGTTTGAATAATTCGCCTGCAGGTGCTGATTCACCAAAGGTTCTCATACCAATAATGCGACCTTCAAAGCCCACATATTTATACCAGAAATCTTCGATACCCGCTTCAATAGCAACGCGTTTTGTTACCGCTTTTGGTAAGACGCTTTCGCGATAAGCTTCGTCTTGTTTATCGAACACATTTGTTGATGGCATAGAAACTACGCGAACTTTTTTGCCTTCTTGTGTTAAAACTTCAGCCGCTTTCACTGCTAATTCCACTTCAGAACCTGTTGCGATGAAGATTAAATCTGGTGTGCCTTCACAGTCAACTAACACATAAGCACCGCGTGTCACATTCGCTAATTGCTCTGGCGTACGATTCATTTGAGTTAAGTTTTGACGAGAGAAAATTAAAGCACTTGGGCCATCTTTACGTTCAACCGCAGCTTTCCAAGCAATCGCAGATTCCACTTGGTCACAAGGACGCCATGTTTCTAAATTTGGAATTAAACGTAATGCAGTTGTTTGTTCTACTGGTTGATGCGTTGGGCCATCTTCGCCTAAACCGATTGAATCGTGTGTGTAAACGAATAATGAACGTTGTTTCATTAAAGCTGCCATACGCACGGCATTGTGTGCATATTCAAAGAACATTAAGAAGGTTGCGCCATAAGGAACAAAACCGCCATGTAAGGCAATACCGTTCATAATCGCTGACATACCAAATTCACGAACGCCGTAGTTAATGTAATTACCATCGGCATTTTCTTCGGCGCGAATTGGTTTTGCACCTGACCATAAGGTTAAGTTAGAGCCGGCTAAGTCAGCAGAACCGCCTAAAAATTCTGGTAAAATTTTTGCGTAAGCTTCAATCGCATTTTGTGAAGCTTTACGGCTTGCAATATGAGCAGGGTTTGCTTGTAAATGTTCGACAAAAGCTTGGCTTTCTGCTGCCCATTCTGCAGGTAATTCACCGCTTAAGCGACGTTTTAATTCTTTAGCTAATTCAGGATAAGCTTCTTCATATGCGCTAAATTGTGCATCCCATGCTTTTTGCGCCGCTTCGCCTTTCACTTTTGCATCCCATTGAGCATAAATTTCTTTTGGAATTTCAAATGCTGGATATGGCCAGTTTAAGTTTTGACGAGTTAAAGCAATTTCTTCATCACCTAAAGGTGCGCCATGACAGTTATGCGTGCCTTGTTTGTTTGGTGAACCGTAACCAATGGTTGTTTTACAAATAATTAATGTTGGTTTATTGGTTTCTGCTTGTGCTTTTTCGATAGCTTCTTTAATTTGTGCGCTGTCGTGACCGTCAATCGCTGGAATGACTTGCCAACCGTAAGCTTCAAAACGTTCTTGTGTATTATCTGTAAACCAACCTTCTACTTCACCATCAATAGAAATATTATTGTCATCGTAGAATGCAATCAATTTACCTAAGCCTAAAGTACCGGCTAAAGAACAAGCTTCGTGAGAAATCCCTTCCATTAAACAGCCATCGCCTAAGAACACATAAGTGTGGTGATCGATAATATCGTGGCCTGGACGGTTAAACTGTGCAGCTAAAGTTTTTTCTGCAATCGCCATACCTACTGCATTAGTAATACCTTGGCCTAATGGACCTGTTGTGGTTTCAACGCCTGGCGCGTAACCGTATTCAGGGTGACCTGGGGTTTTAGAATGAAGTTGGCGGAAGTTTTTAAGATCATCGATGGTAAGATCATAACCTGTTAAATGTAACAAGCTGTAAATAAGCATAGAGCCATGACCATTAGAAAGGATAAAGCGGTCGCGATTTGCCCAATGTGGGTCTTTTGGACTGTGATGTAAGAAATCACGCCACAACACTTCCGCAATGTCCGCCATACCCATTGGCGCACCTGGGTGACCAGATTTGGCTTTTTGTACAGCGTCAATACTTAAAAAACGAATTGCATTAGCTAATTCTCGACGAGTTGTCATTTTTGCTCTCCTACTGTGGTTAAATTTGAGAAAAAAGTTGCGGATATTCTAACTGATTTTTTATAAAAAAGTAGCTCTTTTCTATAATAAAAACGCGCCGAAAAATTCACTTTTAAGAAAATTTTTCGGCGCGAGTGATATTTTTAACGCCTTGTTTTCACTTTTAATCTTGTGCTTTTGGCGTCTGTTGCATTTTTTCAGCGTCTTGCTTTTGCCCTTGCTCTTGAGCTTCTAACTCCGCCTCGGCGCGCATTAAACTATTTTGTAAAATGCCCACGCGCGGATCATCACTTGGTAAAAGTTGCAACATCATCGCCCAAGTTGCTGCGGCCATACGATAATCACGTTCAGAAAAATATTGAAACGCTAATAAACTTAATGCGCTCATATTGGTATGATCATCACGCAATACGCTACGGATCAATTTTGTCGCCAGCACTTTATCCATTTTATTATCGGAAAAAAGTAAAAACTTCGCATAAGACAATTTAAAGGCTGAGTTTGTCGGCTCTAATTTATAGGCGCGCGCAAAGCTGTCCATAGCTAATTGACCTTTTCCTTGACGCGTTGCTAATTCGCCTAAACGCCACCAATCTAACGCGCTATCGGGATCTTTTTGTAATTTTATGCGTAAAGCTAAAACAAAGTCTTCAAGCTCATCGGGGCGCAGAGGATTTTTATCTTCTTCTTGTAAACGTTGATAATAACTTGGTAATTGCGCATAAATCGTATTGAGCTGTTGCTCTTTTTGCCAAGAACCGACGCTAAAATAAGTTAAAGTTGCCACGATAATTAACAATAACAACCCTGATAAAGCCCAAATTTTATTAAAATTCTGCGCAACCGCTAAGGTATTTTCAGCACTTGGCGGAATATCTTGTAATAAATTTTGTTGTAGCTCTTTTTCTGATTGTGCAACGTTATCTAATAAACCTTGCGCTTCGTCTTCTCTAATTTCTTTTAAGCGATTGAAATAAAAAGCTTTATTTAAATCATCTCGTTGTACTCTTGGGCTGTTTTTTTGTCCGCGCCATAAAGGATAAAACCCAATCAAGGCTGAAATTAACGTCAAAAATCCACAGGTTAACCAAAAATTCATTTATTTTTCCTTGTTATTTAACAGTTTTTGCAAACGTTCTTGTTCTTGCGCCGAAAAATCTTCAGCGATTTCTTGGCTTTGAGCTTCCCCTTTGGCGAAACCTTGGCTTTTAAATAAAAATTTCGGACGCCACAATAGCAAGACGGCAAAGAAAACCAAGCCAAAAGGCAATATCCATAAAATGGCCGTCGCCCAAGAAAAAGGCGGATCGTAAGTCACAAAATTGCCGTAGCGCGCCACCATATAATCCACCACTTGCTTTTCTGACTTGCCTTGTTGCAATAAAGCAAATACTTTGCCTCGCATATCTTGCGCAATCACGGCGTTTGAATCAGCAATGCTATTATTTTGACATTGTGGACAGCGCAATTCCTGCGTTAAATTATGGTAAGCCTCTTCTTGTTTGGCATCTTTAAAATCCAAAGCATCAATCGCAGCGAAAACAGAAGTTGGCAAAGAAAGAGCCAACAATAAAAAAAACATCATTTTTTTCATTTTTGCGTTCCTTGTCCTTCGGCTAAATATTTCATATAAATAGGTTGTAAAATATCTTTCCAACCTTGCGCATCTAAATTACCTGTAAAACGAAAACGAATAATGCCTTGACCATCAACTAAAAAGGTTTCTGGCGTGCCATAAATGCCTAAATCTAAGCCTAGCGCACCCTGGCTATCATCAATCACCGTAATATAAGGATTGCCATATTTATGTAACCATTCACGAGCTTGCGCGGTACCGTCTTTATAATCGACGCCGATAATTGGAACATTTTGTTTGGCTAATTCTTCTAAAAATTGATGTTCTGCATAACAAGTTGGACACCAAGTTGCCCACACATTAACTAAAAGCGGTTTACCTTGCGCAAAAAGTTGGGCGTAATTTAATTTTTTACCCCATAAATCTTGCCATTCGCCTTCAGGCATTTTTTGCCCAACTAAAGCACTTTCTAAAGCACGAGGATCATCACCACTTGCATTACGCATTAATTGCACGAAAAAAGCACCGGCAATCAATAAAAAAATCACTAAGGGAATGTAACGTTTTTTCATTTTTATTCCTTTTTTCATTTACTTTGAAAATCCCCTCGCACCGAAAAATGGTCGTTCACTTTTCCTGCAAGGGGATTTTATTGATTTATTTTTTCGCTAACACTTGGCTAAAGCGATAACGGCGATCGAATAAACATAATAATCCGCCTAACGCCATAAATAAGCCACCTAACCAAATCCAACGTACAAAAGGTTTATAATATAAACGAAAAGCCCAACTGCCATCGTCAAATTGTTCCCCTAAGGCAACGTATAAATCTCGCGTGATACCGCCATCAATCGCCGCTTCCGTCATAGACATACGGCTTACCGTATAAAAGCGTTTTTCCGCTTCTAATTGAGTGATTTTTTCGCCATTTTTCATCACCAACACATCGGCATAACCACCAATATAATTCGGCCCATTAGCATTTTTAATGGCGTTAAATTTAAAATCAAACCCCGCGACTTGCACGCTTTCGCCAGGATGCATTCGCACATCACGTTCCACGCTATAATTTTGACTAAACGCAATCCCCCAAACTGTAACCGCAACCCCAAGGTGAGCTAAAGTCATTCCCCAATGAGAGCGTGGTAAGCTTAAAAGACCTGGCCAAAAACGATGACGATATGTGGCGCGCAGATAAATTTCATACAAGCCTAAAATGCTAATAAAAATCGCCATCATCGCGCCCATAACCGCCGTGACTTTGATTTTATCCGCCAATAAAAACGGCAAAGCAAAACCTGCGATCAACATAAAAATTAAGCTGAATAAGACGGCTTTTTGAATACGTTTAAAGCTGTCACGACGCCATTTTAAAAGTGGCCCTACGCCTAATAAAAAGGTAAAAGGCACCATCAAATATAAAAACATTTGATCAAAAAACGGCGCGCCAACAGAAATCGTACCTAAACCTAATTGTTTATGCACGAGAGGCAATAACGTGCCTAAAAAGACGACCGCTAAGCCTGCCATTAACAAAATATTGTTAAGAAATAAAAAGCCTTCACGAGAGAATTTTTCCGAATTTCGGCGCGAGCGAATTTGCTGACCTTTGTAGGCATACAGCATTAAAGAGCCACCAATCACTAAAATTAAATAGGCTAAAATATACAAACCGCGCGATGGGTCTGAAGCAAAGGCATGCACCGAAACTAAAATACCTGAACGAACTAAAAAAGTGCCGACCAAACTTAAAGAGAAAGCCAAAATCGCCAATAAAACAGTCCAAGATTTAAAGCTCGCACGTTTTTCTGTTACCGCTAAAGAATGCAATAAGGCCGTGCCTGCAAGCCAAGGCATTAAAGAAGCATTTTCCACAGGGTCCCAGAACCACCAACCGCCCCAGCCAAGTTCATAATAGGCCCAAAATGAACCTAAAATAATGCCTAAGGTTAAAAAGACCCAAGCGGACATCGTCCAAGGTCGCGACCAACGCGCCCAAGCTGTATCAAGGCGCCCTGTCATTAAAGAGGCAATGGCAAAAGCAAAGGCAACGGAAAAGCCCACATAACCCATATATAAAAGCGGTGGGTGAAAAATTAAGCCCACATCTTGCAACATAGGATTTAATTCACGTCCATCGACCGGGAAATCAGGAAAGGTGCGTAAAAAAGGATTAGAGGTAAAAAGCTCAAAGGCCACAAAACCTAAGGTGACTAAACCTAAAATACCCAACACACGAGCTAAGGCTTCTTGTGGTAAAGCTCGGCTAAAAATCGCAACGGCGGTACTCCATAAACTTAACAACCAAACCCATAATAAAAGAGAGCCTTCATGTGAACCCCACACAGCAGAAAGGCGATACATTAAAGGCAAGGCGGTATTGGAATTATTCACCACATATTGCACCGAAAAATCATTTACGGCGAATAAATAAAACAACGCACCAAAACTAAAACTTAAGGTGAAAAATAAACTATATGTTAAAGGCTTTGCCAGTTGCATAAGTTGCACAGACTGAATTCGCGCGCCCCATAAAGGGAAAAACGCTAATAACAAGGCTAAAGCAAAACTTAAAGATAAGGCGTAATTACCTAATTCTGCCATCATTTTTCTGTTCCTTTTGTATAACGCTGAGCATCCGTTACACCGTAAGCTTTATGGGTTTTGCCCATTTGTTTTTCTAAATCTGGTGGCACATAATTTTCATCATGTTTGGCCAGTACTTCCGTTGCTTTTAAAACTTTCGGCTCAACTAAGGTTCCTTGGGCAACAATACCCTGCCCTTCGCGGAATAAATCCGGCAAAATGCCTTCATAATGTACGGTAATCGCAGGGCCAATATCGTTTAAGTCAAAACTGACTTGTAAACTTTTTGGATCACGTTTTACCGTTCCTTTTACAACCATTCCGCCAACGCGAATATGCTGACCGACTTGCGGTTTTTTGCTTGCGTCATCATTTTTACCGTAAATAATTTCTGATGGCGTGTAGAATAAATCAATATTTTGGCGCAAAGCGTACAAAACAAAGGCTGAAACTAACGTCACACCGAGCAACACAAAAATAAGCACAAATAAGCGTGATTTACGTCTTGGATTCATTTAAACCCCCTTGCGCTGTTGGCGCAATGTACGTTGTTGTTCGCGTTGTAACTCTTTAATTAAGGCTTTTTGACGCCAACGATTTTGTAAACCTAAGCCCACTAATGTGACAAAGGTTAACCCATAAGACAGCCAGACATAAAAGCCATAACCACCCATATTTAAAAAATCATGCCAAGAATGAAAAAACATTTTTCCTCCGTTTTCCAAGGAACATTACTATTTTAATAACAGCGCTTTTACCCAAGGACGTTTCGCGTCCATTTTGAGTAATTCGGTGCGATAACGCACTAAGCTAAACCAAATATATAAAGTTAAAAAACCAAAAATACATAAAATTAACGGCATTAACATCGGTAGCGCAATGGACGGTTTTTCAAATTTCGTAATACTTGCGCCTTGATGTAAGGTATTCCACCAGTTAACGGAAAAATGAATAATCGGTAAATTCACCACACCCACTAAGCATAAAATTCCCGCCGCTTTCGCGCCAGTTTGGGCATTTTGAAACGCGGAATACAGTGCGATAACGCCCAAATATAAAAAGAAAAGAATTAATTCTGAGGTTAAGCGCGCGTCCCACACCCACCAAGTTCCCCACATAGGTTTGCCCCAAATTGCGCCCGTAATTAAAGCAATAAAAGTAAATACTGCGCCAATGGGTGCCATAGCGATCATGGCTAAGTGAGCATGTTTAATTTGCCAAACTAAAGCCACTAATGCGGCGATGGCCATCGAGGCATAAATTCCCATCGACCAAATCGCACTTGGCACATGAATGTACATAATACGAAAGCTGTTGCCTTGCAAATAATCGGCGGGTGCAAAAGCTAATCCCCAAATAATACCAACGCTCAACAATAAAATTGTTAACGCGCCGAAAATTGGGCTGAATTTCGTGCAAAGTTGATATTGCGTTTCCGCCTTTGCGTAAGGATGTAACCATTTCCACATAATGAAAGTTCCTTTTATTGATCTAATGTAATCCGTAATGCGCCAGCAATGGCAAACGGGGCGAAGGTTAACGCGGCAGCTAAGAACGCCCCTAAAATCGCTAATTGCCCGTCATAAGCTAAACCTAAACTTGCGGCATCTAAGACCGAAGCAGAAAAAATTAACACAGGAATAAAAAGAGGCAACACTAATAAACTTAATAACACGCCTCCTTTGCGTAAACCTACGGTTAAAGCGACGCCAATAGCGCCTAAACAACTTAAAACAGGTGTGCCTAAAAATAAGGTTAACACCAAAGCCCACCACACATTTTGTTCTAAAGAAAGTAACAAGGCTGCAATGGGCGAAAGTAAAATCAAGGGTAAGCCCGTTAATAACCAATGAGCGATAACTTTTGCTAAAGCTGTTAAGACTAAAGGCTGAGGTAACAGCACAAACTGTTCTAGTGAGCCGTCTAAAAAATCATCTCGAAATAAGCGTTCAAAAGAAAGCAAAGCGGAAAGCAAGGCGGCAACCCAAACAACCCCCGTTGCAATTTTGCTTAATAATTTAGGGTCTGGCCCAATAACTAAAGGAAACAGCGTAATGACAATTAAGAAAAACCATAAGGGATTTAAAATTTCTGCTTTTTTACGCAAGGCAATTTTTAACTCACGGGCGACAATTTGTCCGAAAATCATAGGTTTTCCTCTTGGTATTTATATTTTTCTAAGGCCAAAATGCGCAGTTTGTCACTTGGAATGCGTTGGTGACTGGTTAAAATTACAACGCCACCTTGCACGCAATGTTGCTCAAAAAGCGTGGTTAAATTTTGCACGCCTTGTTTATCAATCGCATTAAAGGGTTCGTCTAAAATCCAAATCGGCGCTTTTGATAACCAAAGTCTTGCTAAGGCTATCCGTTTTTGCTGACCGGCTGAAAGCTGACTTGCTGGTAAATCTTCTCGCCCAAATAAACCCACTTTTTCCAAAACGTCCCATAAAATTTCATCGCCTTGTTGAGAGGCCGTGATTTTTTGGTAAAACTTCAAATTTTCCCATGGGGTTAATTCCGGCTTCACGCCACTTTGATGCCCCACGTACAACAAATTCGCAAAATAATTTTCCCGCACTTGATGAATATTTTCACCATTCCACAAAACACGTCCATCTTTAGGTAAAGCAAGTCCGGCTAAAATGCGTAATAAACTGGTTTTACCGATGCCGTTATGCCCTTCAATTTGCACAAAATCGCCAGGACGCCAAGTTTCATTTAAGTTTTCGATTAAAATTTTATCGCCCCGTTGGACGCTAATATCGCTAAGTTGAAGTTGTAAATTCATCATGATTTCTTTTCTATGCACAGGAAAGCGTCGCATTTTAGCACAACTTTCAAATTGCGGAAAAAAAAGCACAAGGAAAGCGCAAAAATTTTCCCGTCTTTCGTGCTAAGCCTTGATTTTTCAAGGCATGAATGCCCTTTTCTCAAGCTAAATCGTTTGCAATTTTTAGGCATAAATAATAAACTAATGGGCTGTTTTAAACAGAATTTTTAACGCTTTTTAGTGAAAGTTCTGCTTACTTTCTCGCTCGCATTTGCGGATAATTTTTTTAACTCGCACCGAAATTTTGGCTTGGTAAAATTCGTTGTGAGTCTTTTTCATTTTTGTAAGGTCGTAATATGAATATACAGGCACAATTTTCTTCTCAATCACATTTCACTGTTTTACTTAAAGAAGCGGTGGAGGGATTAGCCTTAAAAGCCGATGGTATTTATATTGACGGCACCTTTGGTCGAGGCGGGCATTCTCGTTATATTCTTTCTCTTTTAGGGGAAAATGGGCGCTTAATTGCTATCGATCGCGACTTACGCGCCATTGCGGAAGCCGAAAAAATTCAAGACCCTCGCTTTCAAATTGAACATCATAGTTTTTCAGAATTGGTCGCTATTTGCCAAAAACATGATATCGTCGGCAAAGTCGATGGTATCTTACTTGATCTTGGCGTATCTTCCCCACAACTTGATGAAGCCGAACGTGGCTTTTCTTTTATGAAAGACGGCCCTTTAGATATGCGAATGGATACCACGCAAGGCCTTTCTGCTGCAGAATGGTTACAACAAGTTTCCGTTAACGATTTAACTTGGGTTTTAAAAACTTTTGGTGAAGAACGCTTTGCTAAACGCATTGCTCAAGCCATTGTTCATTTCAATCAACAAGCGAAAGAAAACGGCACCGAGCCTTTAACGCGCACCTTACAATTAGCGCAATTGATTGCCAGCGCCGTTCCTTTTAAAGATAAGCATAAACACCCTGCAACCCGTAGTTTCCAAGCAATTCGTATTTTTATTAATGCCGAATTAGACGAACTAGAAAAAGTTTTAAATAGCGCCTTAAGTGTTTTAGCGCCACAAGGTCGTTTATCTATTATTAGTTTTCATTCTTTAGAAGATCGCATGGTAAAACATTTTATGCGTAAACAATCCAAAGGTGTGGACGTGCCAAAAGGTTTACCTTTACGCGAAGACCAAATCGATCGCCAACAAGCCTTAAAAACCATTGGTAAAGCCATTAAACCAAGCGCTGAAGAAATCGCCCAAAATGCACGCTCTCGTAGCGCTGTTTTACGCATAGGGGAAAAATTATAATGCCTGAAAATGCTTGGTATTTTCTCCCTTTACATATTCTAAAAGATTTATGGCAAAACAATCGTACCTTGTTATTGCTGACGTTTTTGCTGTTCGTCACCATGCTTGGCACGGTTTGGCTCACTTATAACACGCGTTTACTCATTGTGGAAAAAGGTAAATTAAGTTTTGAACAACAATCTTTAGAGCATGAATTTGTGCATTTAACCTTAGAAGAAACCACGCTCATGGATAAAACGCGTATTGCTCAAATTTCCCGTGAAAAACTAGGCATGCAATCTGTTGCGCACGAGCAAGAAATTTTATTAAGGGAGTAATTTATGTCTCGTGTTCGTAATAGTCGTAATAAAAAACGCCCCTTTTTAAAAACACAACACCAGCGTATAACAGGCGGGGCAACCCCAAAAAAAGAAAAAGCGCCCATTAAAAGTAGTTTTTTACCCAATCGCTTTTTATCTGCGATCGGTTTTATCGCCTTGATTTTCTCCTTACTTTTCGTTCGCGCCGTTTATGTGCAAGTTTTTAACTCTGAAATGCTCAATAAAGAAGCCGATAAACGCTCTTTACGCGAACAAACCTTGCTTTCTGATCGTGGCTCAATTTTAGATCGTCACGGTAAGTTATTAGCCGTTAGCGTACCTATGTATGCGGTCATTCTTGACCCTAAAGTGATTTTAGAAAAAAACGAGTTTGAATCGAAAAAAATTCACTGGCAAGCCTTAGCGAAATCCTTAGATTACAATCTGTCCGATATTGAAAAAAGCGTGAAACGCAACCCGCAATCTCGCTTTATGTATCTTTCACGTCAAGTGTCAAAAACCATGGCCGATTACGTGAAAAACCTCCATTTAAATGGGGTGGTTTTACAGCGTACATCACGTCGTTTTTATCCTAATGGTGAAGAAACGGCGCACGTTTTAGGCTATACCAATATTGACGGCGAAGGGATTGATGGTGTGGAAAAAAGTTTTGATGCCTTTTTACAAGGCAAAGCCGGCAAACGCACCTACCGCAAAGATATTTACGGCAAAGTGATTGAAGATGTTGAAGATGTGCAAAAACATAAAGCGAGTGATTTACGCTTAAGTATTGATGAAAAAATTCAAGATATGATGTTCAGCACCATTCAACAAGCGGTAAAACTCAACCAAGCAAAATCGGGGTCGGCCGTGTTGGTGAATATTCAAACGGGCGAAATTCTCGGTATGGTTAATGCCCCGTCTTATAATCCTAACGATCGCAGTAACTTAGTGCCAGAATATTTACGCAATCGTGTTATTACCGACACCTTTGAACCTGGCTCAACCGTCAAACCTTTTGTGGTGATTACGGCTTTAGCAAAAGGTTATGTCAAACGTAATGAAATTATTGATACGGGACCGTTAATTTTAGATGGCTTTTCCATTAAAGATGTCGCACCGCGTAATCGTCAAAGTTTAGATGATATTTTGCGTAATTCCAGTAACCGAGGCGTAAGTCGCTTAGCCTTACGCATGCCTGAAAATACCTTACGCGAAACCTATCAAGCCATCGGTTTTGGCGAGCCTACGAAATTAAGTTTAGTTGGCGAAACTTCAGGAAAATTATTACTACATCCTGCTGACGGTCGCCCGCATTGGTCTAAAATCGAACAAGCTAATATTGCTTATGGTTACGGCTTTAGTGTTACGCCATTGCAACTGGCTCGCGCTTATTTAACCTTAGGCAGTTTTGGAATTTATCGCCCACTTTCTATTACCAAAGTGGACCCGCCTATTATCGGTAAGCGAGTTTTACCTGAAAAAATTACGCGCGAAGTTGTCAATATGCTTGAAGAAGTCGCCATTAAAAACCAACGAGCGATGGTTGAAGGCTATCGCGTCGGGGTAAAAACAGGGACGGCGAAAAAAACCATTCACGGCAAAAAAGGCTATGTGGATAAATATTTAGCCTATACCGCAGGCATTGCGCCTTTAAGTCAGCCTCGCTTTGCTTTGGTGGTGATGATTGATGAACCTAGCGCTGGAACCTATTACGGCGGTGCGGTGGCGGCCCCTATTTTCTCGCGCATTATGAATTATGTCTTACGCGCCGAAAATATTCCGCCAGATGGTCGCAATGCAAACAAAATGGCGCGACGCACGGTGTACTTAACGCCACAAAACAAAAGTGATACACAAATTTTAACGAACTAATTTAACGCAAAAGAAGGTGAAGAATGTCAAAACAAGAAAATTTAACTGCACAGCGTTTCCCTTTTTTCGGCGCGAATGAAGATTTAACTTTTTCATCCATAACCTTAGATAGCCGAAAGGTCACGCCAGGGGCTTTATTTATTGCCGTAAATGGGCAAAAAATAGATGGTCGCCAATTTATTACGCAAGCCATTGAAAAAGGCGCAAAGGCCATTTTATGCGAAACAAACGAGCGCGAAAAACACTTAAGCCAAAGTAAAATCCAAGGCGTGGTTGTTCTTTATTACTATGCGCTGAAAGAAAAATTAAGCGAATTAGCCGGCGATTTTTACCAGCACCCCGCCGAGCAATTAACCTTAGTTGGGGTAACCGGCACAAATGGCAAAACCACCGTTTCCCAATTACTCGCTCAATGGAGCCATTTACTCGGGCAAAAATCTGCCGTAATGGGAACCATTGGTAATGGGATTTTAGGGCAAGTCACACCAGCTAAAAACACCACAGGCTCGCCTTTAGAAATTCAACAAACCTTAGCGCAATTCGTGCAAGAAAAGGTCACTTTTTGTGCCATGGAAGTGTCTTCTCACGGCTTAGACCAATATCGCGTAGAAGGCTTAAACTTTAGTGCGGGGATTTTTACCAATTTAAGTCGCGATCATTTGGACTATCACGGCGATATGGAAAATTACGCCAAAGCGAAAAAAGCCTTATTTCAACGCTTAACTTGCCAACATAAAATTATTAACGCCGATGATGAAGTGGGCGCAAGTTGGTTAGAGGAAATGCCCGATGCCGTTGCGGTAAGCTGTCATAAAACCTATGCCGTGAAACAAAAACAATGGCTTAAAGCCGATGAAATCATTTTCAATGAAAAAGGCGTTGAAATTCAATTTTCCTCATCTTGGGGAAAAGGTCATTTACAAAGCCATCTCATTGGCCTTTTTAACGTCAATAATTTATTACTCGCTATGGCAACCTTATTAAGTCTTGGTTACGCCTTGGAAGATCTTTGTGCCAGTGCTGAAAAATTAACGGGCGTTTGTGGACGTATGGAAATGTTACCGCGTTTGGGCTTAGCTACGGCCATTGTGGATTATGCTCATACGCCCGATGCGCTTATGAAAGCCTTGCAAGCCTCGCGTCAACATTGCCAAGGTGACCTTTGGTGCGTTTTCGGCTGTGGCGGGGATCGCGATCGCGGTAAACGCCCTTTAATGGGACACATTGCCAACCAGCTGGCCGACCATGTGATTTTAACCGACGATAACCCTCGCACCGAAGACCCGGAATTGATTTTACAAGATATTGAAGCCGGTATGCTCGGGCCGAAATCTTGGCAACGTATTCATAACCGTAAAACGGCTATTCATAGCGCTCTTTCTCAAGCCCAAGCTCAAGATATTGTGTTAATTGCGGGAAAAGGCCATGAAGATTATCAAATTATCGGTCAAGAAGTTCTGCCTTTCTCTGACCAAGAAACCGTAAAAAATTATCGAAAATAATATGATTGAATTAACTACCCAAGAATTAACGCAAATTTTATCCGCCCGCTTAATCGGCGAAAATTGTGCTGTTAAAAGTATTAGTACAGATACCAGAAATCCTTCAGAACAAGGGCTTTTCTTTGCTTTAAAAGGTGAACATTTCGATGGACATCATTATTTAGCACAAGCGGAAAAACAAGGTTGCGTGGCCGTTGTGGTCGAAAAACCTTGCAACACGCCCTTAACGCAACTCATTGTTGAAGACAGCAAAGGCGCTTTAGGTCAATTAGCCCACTGGCTAAAAATGAAAATTGCGCCCAAAACGCTTGCTATCACAGGCTCTTCTGGAAAAACCACCGTGAAAGAAATGACGGCTTCAATTTTAGCCCAATGCGCTAAAAGACAAAATCTCAATGAGCATGCCGTTTTATTTACCGCTGGAAATTTTAATAACGAGATTGGCGTGCCTTTAACATTATTACGTTTAACCGAAGAATGCCACTTTGCCGTTATTGAGCTTGGCGCAAACCATCAAGGCGAAATTGCTTATACAACACATTTAGTCGAACCTGATGTGGCTTTAGTGAATAATTTTGCTTGCGCACATTTAGAAGGCTTTGGCTCTCTTGAAGGTGTGGCGAAAGCAAAAGGCGAAATATTCCAAGGTTTAAAACAACAAGGCGTCGCAATCATCAATGCCGATTGTCATGACCTACCCCACTGGCAAGAAACGATCGGCTCTCGCAAAGTACAACGTTTTTCTTTAAGTCAAGCTGTGGATTTTTATCCGCAAGATTTACGCGCCAATGAACAGGGCTTTAACTTTACCTTAGTCACACCGCAAGGACGTGCGCTTATCCAACTACCATTTTTCGGCGCGCATAATGTGAGCAATGCGTTAGCCGCCAGTGCCTTAGCGATGAATGCGGGCGCAACTTTGGCGGATATTCAGCAAGGCTTAAGCCAAAAAATGCAAGTCAAAGGTCGTTTATTTGTAGAGCAAGTATCCCCCAATTTAAGACTGTTTGACGACAGCTACAACGCTAACGTCGCGTCCATGAAAGCGGGCATTGATGTGTTAAAAGTTTGCGAAGATGTTCGTTTTTTTGTTGCAGGGGATATGAAAGAATTAGGCGAACAAAGCCTTGCCTGCCACCAACAAGTGGGTCTTTATGCAAAACAGGCCAATCTTGACGGCGTTTTTTGCTTCGGTAAAGAAAGTGCGGAAATTGCAAAATGCGCCCAAGCGGACATTTCATTTTTTTCCGACAATTTCCAACAACTGGAAAAAGCTTTAATTTCCGCAGTAAGTCAAGCGTTAACATCAGGGAAAAACGTTAACGTATTAGTAAAAGGATCGCGCTCTATGCAAATGGAACGTGTCATTAAAACATTAAAGGATGAATTTCAATGTTAGTTTGGTTAAGTGAATATTTACAACAATTTTATACCGGTTTTGGTGTTTTCCAATATTTAACGGTTCGCGCAATTTTAGCGTTATTAACGGCTTTAATGATTTCTTTATGGATTGGCCCTAAAGTCATTCGCCGTTTACAAATTTTAAAATTTGGGCAAGAAGTCCGTTGCGATGGGCCTGAAAGCCACTTAAGTAAACAAGGTACGCCAACCATGGGTGGCATTATGATTTTATTTGCCATATCAATCACTACGCTCTTGTGGGCCAACTTAACCAACCCTTATATTTGGATTTCACTTTTTGTGTTACTGGGTTTCGGCGCTATTGGTTTTGTTGACGATTACCGTAAAATTACACGCAAAAATACTGACGGTTTAATTGCTCGCTGGAAATATTTTTGGCTATCCTTCGTGGCGCTCATTGCGGTTTTTGCGATGTACGCCATTGGTAAAGATACGAATGCAACCCGCCTTGTCGTGCCTTTCTTTAAAGATGTGATGCCACAACTTGGCTTATTTTATATTGTGCTTGCCTACTTTGTAATTGTCGGCACTAGTAATGCGGTTAATTTAACCGATGGTTTAGACGGCCTTGCCATTATGCCTACCGTCTTTGTTGCGGGCGCTTTTGCTTTAATTGCTTGGGCGACAGGTAACGTAGAATGGGCGAAATATTTATATATTCCCTACATTAAATACGATGCGGAATTAGTTGTGTTCTGTACGGCCATTGTCGGTGCGGGCTTAGGTTTCTTATGGTTTAACACCTACCCTGCACAAGTTTTTATGGGCGATGTGGGTTCTCTGGCTTTAGGTGGCGCCTTAGGTACGATTGCCGTTTTAGTTCGCCAAGAATTATTACTTGTCCTTATGGGCGGACTTTTTGTGGTTGAAACGCTGTCGGTTATTTTACAAGTTGGCTCTTACAAACTGCGTAAAAAACGTATTTTCCGTATGGCGCCCATTCATCATCATTTTGAACTAAAAGGTTGGCCTGAAAGCCGAGTGATTATTCGCTTTTGGATTTTATCCTTTATGTTGGTGCTTTTAGGCTTAGTCACCTTAAAATTACGTTAGGAAAAGATATGCTAAATTTACATCATAAAAATGTCTGTGTTGTAGGCTTGGGTAAAACAGGCCTTAGTGTTTTAGATTTTCTGCACGAACAAGGGGCGCATATTTTCGCTATGGATACTCGCCCGAGTGAAAAAATTTCAGCGCACCTGAAAGACTATTCCCCTTTTGCTCAACTGTTTTTTGGTGCTTTACAAGAAGATTGGTTACTTAACGCAGACCTTATCGTTATTAGCCCTGGCGTGCCTTTAAAAACGCCAGCAATTCAAAAAGCTTTAGAAAAAGGTATTCCTGTTGTCGGCGATATTGAGCTTTTTTGCCAATTTGCCCAAAAACCGATTATTGCGATTACCGGCTCTAACGGCAAAAGCACGGTAACCAGTTTAGTGGCTAAAATGGCTGAATGCGCAGGCTTAAATGTTGGCATGGGCGGAAATATTGGCATTCCTGCTTTAAGTTTACTCAAAAACAACTGTGACCTTTATGTGCTTGAGCTTTCTAGCTTTCAATTAGAAAGCACGGAAAGTTTACAGGCCATTTCAGCGACCGTCTTAAACATTAGCGAAGACCATTTAAATCGCTATCGTGATTTAGAAGATTACCGTCAAGCAAAATTAAAAATTTATCGCCATTGCCAAACTGCCGTAGTGAACGGGGAAGATGCTCTTACCGTCGATGAAAAGGCACTCGCGCCGAATTATCGCCAAGTCTCTTTTGCAGAAAAAAATGCCGATTATTACATTCAAAGCCAACAAGGCGAGCGCATTTTAATGGCGGGAAATGAGCCGATATTGGCTTGTCATGAAATGGGCATCGTTGGACGTCATAATGAAATGAATGCCTTATCCGCTATCGCCTTAGCGCAATCGGCGGGCATTTCTAAAGAAGGCATTATTCAAGGCTTACGCCAATTTAACGGCTTAGACCATCGTTTCCAATTAGCTCATAAAGCTAATCATATCCGCTGGATTAACGACTCTAAAGCCACCAACGTGGGCAGTACAATGGCCGCTTTACAAGGTTTAAACTTAACAGGGAACTTGCATTTATTACTCGGTGGCGATGGTAAAGGCGCAGATTTTTCCCCGTTAAAACCTTTGTTATCCGCAAAAAATATTTTCTGCTATTGTTTTGGGCAAGATGGCGCAAGCCTGGCAAAACTTTCCACACAAAGCTCGCTGTTCGCGGATATGCAAGATGCGATGTTAGCCATTAAAAAAGTCGTACAACCCGGCGACATTGTGTTACTTTCCCCTGCGTGCGCAAGTTTAGACCAATTCCGTTCTTTTGAAGAACGCGGGGATATTTTTAGCCAATTAGCGAAAACCTTATGATGACTTTTATGCAACGTCTTAAAGAAAAAGGACAAAATTTTTGTCGCATTACACCTGAAGATGCGCTCTATGACCGCAGTTTTATTTTGCTCTTTTTCTTTATGCTTTTAATCGGCCTTGTCGTCACCTTTACTGCGTCGACATCAGACCCTGAATGGATGGCCTTACCGCCTGCTAAAAAAGCACTCACATCGCCTAACCCTTTACGTTTTTTTATAAAAGATGGCCTGAACATTCTGCTGGCCATCGGGGCTTTTTTCTTTGCCTTAAGTATGCCTTTAAATCTTTGGAAAGAACGTTTTTTAGGCTTGATGGTGTTAATTTGCTTTATCTTTTTATGCGTTTTAGTGTTACACATTACGCCCCAAATTAACGGTGCTTATCGTTGGATTCCTCTTGGTTTTATGAATTTCCAACCTGCGGAATTAACCAAACTTATGATTGTTTGCTTTTTAGCCAGCTACATTGCGCGCCGTTACGAAACCATTCGCCAAAACCGTCTCAGTTTAGTTAAACCTATGTTGGTCACGGGGCTTTTTGCGGGCTTAATTATTCTGCAACCCGACACAGGCTCCGCCGTTGTTTTAATCTCTATTCTTTTGGGTATGTTCTTTTTAGCGGGCGCAAAATTACTTCAAGTTTTTGCGCTCATCGTGATTGCCATTTTATTTTTTGCCATCAATATCGCGATTAACCCTTATAAAATAGATCGTATGACTTACTTTTCTAATCCTTTCGCCGATCCTTATGGTAAAGGTTATCAATTAGTTAACTCTTTAATTGCTTTCGGGCGTGGGGAAATTACAGGTGAAGGTTTAGGCAATTCCGTACAAAAATGGGCTTATTTAAGTGAATCACACACCGATTTTATCACCTCTATTTGGGGCGAAGAGTTTGGCCTTATTGGCACAACTTTTATGTTGCTTTTATTCTTCCTTCTCATTTGGAAAATTTTAAAAATTGGTCAAGAGGCCTTAATGGAAGAATTACGTTTTGGTGGCTTTTTAGCCTATGGTATCGCTTGTTGGTTTTTCTGCCAAAGTTTTATCAATTTAGGCTCCGCTTTAGGTATGATTCCAACCAAAGGCTTAACTTTGCCTTTTATTAGTTACGGTGGCTCAAGTTTATTGATTATGTCTATGGCCATGGGCATTGTGATGCGCGTTGATCATATCACCCGTTTAACCAAACAAGGTAAAAACCTTGAAATCAGAGAAAATGAAAATGCAACAACCTAAAAAACGTTTATTAGTTATGGCAGGCGGAACGGGAGGCCATGTTTTTCCCGCTCTTGCTGTGGCACAAGAATTACAAAAACAAGGCTGGGAAATTTTTTGGCTTGGTACAAAAGATCGTATGGAAGCACAACTTGTGCCGAAATATGGGATTCCCATTGAATTTATTCAAATTTCTGGCTTGCGCGGTAAAAGCTTAGGCGCACTTTTAAAGGCCCCTTTTGCTATTTTGCGTGCCGTTTGCCAAGCAAGAAAAATTATCAAAAAAATTAAACCTAATGCCGTGCTGGGTATGGGCGGTTATGTTTCAGGGCCAGGTGGCGTTGCGGCGAAACTTTGTGGCGTACCCATTGTCTTACACGAACAAAATGCCGTTGCCGGCTTAACCAATGCTTGGTTAGCGAAAATTGCCACGAAAGTGATGCAGGCTTTTCCTACGGCCTTTCCGCATGCGGACGTTGTGGGAAACCCTGTGCGTCAAGACTTTTTCCAGCAAGCCGAACCGCAAGCACGTTTTGCTCAGCGTCAAGGTAAATTACGCGTTTTTGTTGCCGGTGGCAGTCAAGGGGCGCGCGTTTTAAATGAAGTTTTACCTGAGTTTGCGCGTTTAATGCCAAATGCCTTACAAATTCGTCATCAAGTCGGTGCGGGTAATGTTGAAAAAATTCAGGCACTTTATGCAAAAAATAATGTCCATAAAGATGATGTTCAACTTTTTGAATTTATTGATGATATGGCAAGCAATTATGCGTGGGCAGATGTGGTGATTTGTCGCTCTGGCGCTTTAACCGTCTGTGAAATTGCCGCCGTTGGTGCGCCGGCAATTTTCGTGCCTTTTCAACATAAAGATCGACAACAATATTTAAATGCTGAATTTTTAGCAAAAGCTGGTGCGGCGAAAATTATTGAACAACCTGCTTTAACGGCGCAAGCTCTTGCCGATATTTTTGCCACTTTTCGGCGCGAGAACCTTTTAAACATGGCAGAATTGGCCAAAAGTAAAGCCAATCCTGACAGTGCCAAATGGGTGGCGCAAGAAATTATTTCCGTTGCTAAGTCGTCGCATAAATTAAAGGATTAATCATGCAAAAAAAATTATCTCAACACGGAGTTCCTACTATGGGACGCATTAAACGCATTCATTTTGTCGGCATTGGCGGTGCGGGCATGGGCGGTATTGCGGAAGTTTTACTCAATGAAGGCTATGAAATTACAGGTTCTGATTTACAACAAAACGCTGTCACTGAGCATTTAATGGCGAAAGGGGCAAAAATTTATTTTTCTCACCAAGCCCAAAACGTAGAAAATGCGGACGTGGTGGTGATTTCAAGTGCGATAAAAAACCACAATATTGAAGTGGTCACCGCTTGTGAAAAACACATTCCTGTTATTCAACGCGCGCAAATGTTGGCAGAAATTATGCGTTTTCGCCATGGTATTGCCGTCGCGGGTACTCATGGAAAAACCACGACCACCGCAATGCTTGCAACCATTTACGCAACGGCAGAATTAGACCCGACTTTTGTTAATGGCGGGCTTGTGAAATCACTTGGCACTAACGCTCATTTAGGTGCAAGCCGTTATTTAATTGCAGAAGCCGATGAAAGTGATGCTTCTTTCTTACATTTACAACCGATGGTTTCCGTGGTGACCAATATTGAGCCTGACCATATGGATACTTATCACGGCGATTTTGAAGAAATGAAACAAACTTATGTGAACTTTTTACATAATCTTCCTTTCTATGGTTTAGCGGTTTTATGTGCTGATGATAAAGATTTAATGCAATTGCGTGATAAAATCGGCCGTCCGATTATCACTTACGGTTTTAGTGAAAACGCAGATTATCGCATTGAAAATTACAGCCAAAGTGCTTTTCAAGGCCATTATGATGTAAGGCTACCCAATGGCGAAAAAATTCACGTCATCTTGAATGTTCCTGGTAAACATAATGCCTTAAATGCAACGGCAGCCCTTGCGGTGGCAACAGAAGAAGGCCTTAGTCTGGAAAAAATTCTTCTTGCTTTAGCCAACTTCCAAGGCGCAGGACGCCGTTTTGATGAGTTAGGTCAGTTTAAAGTGAAAAACGGGCAAGTGATGTTAGTGGATGATTACGGCCATCACCCAACAGAAGTGGGCGTGACCATTCAAGCGGCGCGTCAAGGTTGGGCGGAAAAACGCATTGTGATGATTTTCCAACCTCATCGCTATTCACGCACGCGTGATTTATTTGATGATTTCGTGCAAGTGCTTTCTCAAGTTGATGTGCTTTTAATGCTGGATGTCTATGCCGCCAGCGAAACACCTATTGCAGGGGCAGATAGCCGAAGCTTATGTCGCTCTATTCGTAATTTAGGTAAAATTGACCCAATTTTAGTCAGCGACAAAACTCAATTAGACGACATTTTGCAACAAGTTCTACAAGATGGCGATTTAATCTTAGCGCAAGGTGCGGGCGATATTAGTAAACTTTCCCGTCAACTTGCAGATCATTGGTCCAAACAATAACGAGAAAATAATGAAAACCTTACAAGAAGAAAAAATTGCCGTTCTTATGGGCGGTCTTTCCGCTGAACGTGATATTTCCTTACAATCAGGCCAAGCTGTTTTAAGCGCATTACAAGAAAACGGCTATAACGCACACGCCATTGACCCTAAAACATTCCCTGTCGCTGAATTAAAAGCGCAAGGTTTTGATCGTGTTTTTAATATTTTACACGGTCGCGGTGGCGAAGATGGCAGTATGCAAGGCTTATTAGAGCAAATTGGCTTACCTTATACGGGCTGTGGCGTTTTAGCTTCCGCTTTAGGTATGGATAAATTACGCAGTAAATTAGTGTGGTTAGGCGCAGGCTTGCCTGTGGCGAAGATGGAAATTGTGCATCGTCATAATGTAAAAAACTTACTCGCGCCGAAAATTTGTCAACGCTTAGGTTTACCGCTTATGGTCAAACCTTCCCTAGAAGGCTCAAGTGTGGGCTTAACGAAGGTCAATTCTCAAGAAGAATTACTTCCAGCCGTAGAATATGCCTTACAATTTGATGAAACCGTTTTAATTGAAGAATGGTTAGCGGGCGAAGAATTTACTGTACCCGTTTTAGATAACGAAGCTTTGCCGGCGGTTAAAATCGTTCCTGCTAATGAATTTTACGATTACGATGCAAAATATCTTTCTGATAATACGCAATATTTTTGTCCAGCCGGTTTAAGTGCTGAAAAAGAAGCGGAAATTCGTCAGTTAGCGAAACAAGCCTTTGAGGTTTTAGGTTGTAAAGGTTGGACGCGCATTGATATTATGAGCGATGCAAATGGCCACTTCCGTATTGTCGAAGCCAATACTTGCCCTGGTATGACAAGCCATAGCTTATTTCCAAAATCTGCCGCGACCGTTGGCTATTCCTTTGCCGATTTAGTGATTAAAATCTTGGAGTTATCTCGTTCATGAAATTTATCGCGTATTGGATAAAACGCAGTTGGAGCGTGGTTAAAACCACGCTTTTTCGCAAATGGACAGCTTATGTGCTTATTGCGTTGACAAGTTTATATGCTATTTATAATACACCTTGGCAAGAAGCCTTAGAAAAGCTCGACCCTGCCCCTTTAACTGTGGTGGGAATTGCGGGAAATCCTGTTTTTACGCGCCGTGATGATATTGAAGATGCGTTAGAAAAAATGGGCGGTTTAAAAGGCTTTTTTGGTCAAGATATTCAAGAAGTTAATAACCAACTTAAACAATTATCTTGGATTAAAAATTTAGCTGTACGGAAACAATGGCCCAATCAACTTTATATTTGGGTGAGTGATTACACGCCTATTGCTACTTGGAATAATGATGAATTTTTAGCAAAAAATGGGCATATTTTTTCTTTGCCTTTAGAAAAAATTTCACCTAAAAATTTACCGCAACTTGTCGGGCCTAATGAAAAAACCGGGCTTTTATTGATGACTTGGCAAGCGATGTTTAAACAATTACAACAGCAAAATCTCACCTTAAAAAAGCTCGAATTAAATGAACGCGGTTCATGGACAGCTACCTTAAGCGACGATACTGTTTTAAAATTAGGACGTAATAATTGGGAAAAAAAATTAGCCAACTTTGCTATTATTTATCCCACGATTGAAATTCCTGCTCAAAAAAAATTAGCCTATGTGGATTTACGTTATCCTGCGGGGGCTTCCATTAAATTAATAGATAGTGATACAGCGCAAAGTGAGAACAAAGAATGAAAAATAATGCAGAAAAAAATTTAATTGTCGGTTTAGAAATTGGTACTTCCAAAGTTGTCGCTGTTGTAGGACAACTTTTCCCAGATGGCGTTGTTGAAATTATCGGTATTGGTAGCAATCCATCTAAAGGTATCAATCAAGGTGGAATTACAGATTTAGGTGCCGTAACCAATTCTATCCAACGCGCCATTGATGCGGCGGCCGATGTTTCTCGTTGTAAAATTGAAAGTGTTACGATTGCCATTACAGGGGAACATATTCATTCCCTCAATGAAAGTGGCGTTGTTGTGATTGATGATAACGAAGTAACACAAGAAGATATTGACCGCGCGATGACCACAGCTCGCTCTGTAAAAATGGCCGATGGGTTAACTTTATTACAAGTTATTCCACAAGAGTTTGCCGTTGATGGACGTATGAATATTACCGACCCTCTCGGTTTACAAGGCGTACGTTTAACTGCGCAAGCTCATTTAATTTCTTGTCATCAATATTGGTTGGCAAATTTAAAAAAAGCGGTTGAACGTTGTAAAACAGAATCCGGTACGCCTCTTAAAGTAGACAGCGTATTCTATTCTGGTTTTGCCTCTGCTCAGGCGGTTTTAACCAAAGATGAAAAAGATCTTGGGGTTTGCTTAATTGATTTTGGTGCAGGGACGATTGATATTTCAATTTATACTGGCGGTAAATTACGTTTAAGTAAAGCCTTAACTTATGCGGGAAATAGTGTAACAAAAGATATTACTTATTGTTTCTCTACCCCATTTAATGAGGCAGAAGAAATTAAAAAAGAATATGGTAGTGCTTTTTATCCACCAAGTGTTGACCCTGATTTACAAATTAAATTAAAAGGGGCAACGCCTAATACCGTTTTAACTTGCACAAAAGAAAATCTTTCCCGTGTTACTTCGGCAAGATATAACGAACTTTTAACCTTAGTTAAAAATGAAGTTAATGCTTTAAAAACAGAGTTAATTCATAAAAAAATGGATACGGATTTAACCGCAGGTATTGTAATTACAGGCGGTGGCGCACAAATTCAAGACTTAACCTTATGTGCTAAAGAGGTTTTTGGTCAAACTATTCCCGTAAGAATTGGTTCGCCTATTAATATTTCAGGTTTAACGGATTATGTAAATAAACCCGCTTATGCAACCGTTGTTGGCTTAATTCATAGTCATCATGGCGACCATTATTTTATTGATCCTATTCCTGAAGAAAAAAACTTAATTCAAGAATTAGGTTTAAAATTAAAAAAATTCGTTAATAACGTTATCTCAGAGTTTTAATAATTGCATTTTTCCACTACAATAGAAAGAATTGCTATTTTAATAATACTACCAAAGAGTGTAGTGTTTTACGGAGATAAACTATGACGATTGAACCCGTTGACTATGAATTTGAAGATTCCGGCTCACTCATAAAAGTAATTGGTGTGGGCGGTGGGGGCTGTAATGCCGTCAATCATATGGTGGAACAAGAAAGTAAACTAAAACCATCATTATTTTTAGACACAACAAACAACGAAATCATTAATGACGAACCAAGCATTAATGATGATTTTTTATACCCTAATTTAGAAGAATTTGGCAAAATTGAATATTATGCAGTAAATACTGACGCGCAAGCTTTACGCACAAGTAAAGTTCAACAAACCATTCAAATCGGTGGTGCATTAACGCGTGGTTTAGGTGCTGGCTCAAATCCGAATGTTGGTCGTAAAGCGGCGGAAGAAGATCGCGATGCCTTACGCCAAGTTATTGAAGGTGCTGATATGGTGTTCTTAGCTGCAGGTATGGGCGGTGGTACAGGTACTGGTGCAACCCCTGTTATTGCACAAATTGCTAAAGAATTGGGTATTTTAACGGTTGCTGTGGTAACCAAACCTTTCTCTTGGGAAGGGAAAAAGAAAATGCATTTTGCGGAATTAGGTATTAAAGAACTTTCCCAATATGTGGATTCTTTAATTATCATTCCAAATGAAAAACTGATTAAAGTCTTAGGCAAAAATATTTGCGTAAGAGATGCCTTCAATGCTGCTAACGGTATTTTACATAATTCCGTAACGGGCATTTCCGATATGATCACATCGCCAGGTATTATGAACGTTGACTTTGAAGACGTGAAAACCGTTATGACCGAAATGGGTCGTGCGATGATGGGTTCTGGTTTTGCGAAAGGTAAAGCTTCTGAAGATCGTGCGGAAAAAGCTGTTCAAGAAGCTATTGCAAGCCCATTATTAGAAGATGTGGATTTACAAGGTGCTAAAGGTATTTTAGTTAACGTAACAGCAGGTCCTAACTTAACTATCGGTGAGTTAGATACCGTTGCAAACGTGGTGCATTCTTTCGCTGCGGACGATGCGATTATCAAAGTGGGTACGGCGCTTTTACCTGAACTTGAAGATGAAATTCGCGTTACTCTTGTTGCAACAGGGATTGGCGATCGCGAAGAACCTAATGTGCGTATTCGCAATACCAACACCGCAGAAAATATTCGCTCTGAAGCACGCAAAGAAACTCATGTAGAAGACAGCGCGCCACAACATTCCGTGAATATGGAACATGACCCATACGAAAAACCGGCTTACCTTCGTATGAAAGAAGAAAACGAAAAAGTAGAGCAAGAACGTAAACGTGATTTTAGCCAAGTCAATGCTAACGTTAATCGCTTTATTAATAATTAATTTGTTATAGAGAAGATAATGATTAAACAAAGAACCCTTAAACAAAGTATTAAAGTAACGGGCGTTGGTTTACACAGCGGTAATAAAGTTACTTTAACCTTACGTCCGGCGATGCCCAATACAGGCGTGATTTATTGTCGAACCGATTTAAATCCCCCTGTAACTTTCGTTGCCAACGCAAATGCGGTACAAGATACCATGCTTTGTACTTGTTTAGTCAACGAAGAAGGCATTCGTATTTCTACCGTAGAACATTTAAACGCAGCTCTTTCTGGTTTAGGCATTGATAACATTATTATTGAAGTTGATGCGCCTGAAATTCCAATTATGGACGGCAGTGCGAATCCTTTCGTGTATTTGCTACTCGATGCAGGTATCGAAGAACAAGACGCGCCGAAAAAATTCATTCGTATTAAAGAAAAAGTTCGTGTGGAAGATGGCGATAAATGGGCGGAATTTGAACCTTACAATGGTTTCCATTTAGAATTTACCATTGATTTCGATCACCCAGCCATTAGCCGTGATGTACGTTCTTATGCGATTGATTTTACAATGCAAACTTTTGTGCAACAAATCAGTCGCGCGCGTACCTTCGGTTTTATGAAAGATATTGAATATTTACAATCACAAGGCTTAGCCTTAGGCGGAAGTTTTGATAACGCCATTGTTTTAGACAATTATCGCATTTTAAACGAAGAAGGTTTACGTTTTAAAGATGAATTAGTACGCCACAAAATGCTCGACGCTATCGGGGATTTATTTATGGCGGGCCATAATATTATTGGTTCATTTAAAGCCTATAAATCAGGCCATGGTTTAAATAATAAATTACTTCGCAAATTATTAGCTCAACAAGAAGCTTGGGAAATGGTGACTTTTGAAGATCGCGAAAAAGTTACAGTGCCACAAAGCTATGTTATGCCCGAACATGTTTTCGGTTAATTTCTTTTAAATATAAAAAAAGCGAGATGAAATCTCGCTTTTTTATTTTTTGCTGATTAGTACGCTAAAACTGCGCGACGATTTTTCGCATAATCTGCTTCAGTGTGACCTAATACCGCAGGTTTTTCTTCACCATAAGAAATGGTAGAAATTTGATTTTGGTTAACGCCTTGCGCTAATAAGTAATCTCTTACTGCATCTGCGCGACGTTGACCTAAAGCAATATTATATTCAGGCGTACCGCGTTCATCGGTATGGCCTTGCACTTGTACATTAACGCTTGGATTAGCAACTAAATAAGCTGCTTGTGCATTTAATAACGGCATATATTCATCTTGAATCTGATAACGGTCAAAACCGAAATAGACTGTATTAGCTTGCTGTTGTAATTGTTGTACGGAATAACCGCCAAATGTAGAAACAGCAACTTCTGCAGGTTGCGGATTAGAGCTACATGCACCTAACAGAGCTAATGCACTGGCTAACGCCGTAATTTTAATGGTTTTTTTCATCGTTTTCTCCTAACGTTGATGTAAATAAGGTGACCAAGCGGGGAATTTCACCTGCCCGTCATTACTTGGTAAACGTGCCTTAAAATAGCCGTCTACGGAAACTAATTGTAACACCTTTCCTAAACCCTGAGTAGAGCTGTAAATAACCATCAAATCATTAGGTGAAAGGCTTGGACTTTCATCTAAAAATGTTGAAGTCAGCATATCCTCATTGCCCGTTTGCAAGGATTTTTTTGCAATATGATCGCTTGCCACCATCACTAAGGTTTTGCCGTCTTTCATCAATTCCCCGCTATAATTCGAGCCTTGACTCGTTAAGGCTTGAACATCGCCCCCATCTTTATTCATCATATAAATTTGCGGATTACCTTGGCGATCGGAAGTAAAAACAATATGTTGGCTGTCCGCGCTCCAAGAAGGCTCAGTATTATTACCCATACCTTTTGTTAATTGGCGAATTTGCTTATTGAATAAATCCATCACATAAATATTTAATTTGCCATCATAAGACGAAGCGAAGGCTAAACTTGTACCATCGGGTGAAAAACTTGGCGCACCATTATGCCCTTTACCACTCACTAAGATTTGACGTTTTCCTGTGGCTAAATCTTGCAAAATTAATTGAGATTTTTGCCCCTCAAAACTCACATAAGCAATTTGTTTGCCGTCGGCAGACCAAGCGGGCGACATTAAAGGCTCGCTACTTTGATAAATCACATGTTGGTTATGCCCATCATAATCTGCGATACGTAATTGATAAGGCAAACTGCCTGCATTTTTTTGTACGATATAAGCAATTTTCGTACGAAATGCGCCACGAATGCCCGTTAGAGTTTCAAACACTTCATCACTGATTTTATGCGCGCCTTGGCGAATTTTATTTAGCGGAATGGCATATTGCTTTTGCAATAAAACTTTGCCCACTTGCCCACTCGCCCCAATGGTATCCACCAACTGAAAAGCTACGGCTAAATCATTTTCTCTTGGCGTAATTTGCCCAACAATCACATTGCCGACCCCTAATTGCGCCCAGCTTTCCGCGTTAACTTCTTGCGCTGAAGTAGGATATTGAGGCATATTCGCCACAGGAATGGCGGTAAATAATCCGCTATTATTTAAATCGGCGCGAATAATTTGTGCAAACTCGGCATTTTTCGCCCCTTGCGCTACCCAACGAAAAGGCACAACAGCCACAGGACGCGCAAAAGCACTTCCCCCATCAATCACAATGCGCACTTCACTTTCTGCCTGAGCGCGACTTAAACATAATGTCGTCAACAATATGGCCAACATTATGCGAAACCATTTCTGCATATTTTTCTCCTTAATTAAGCTGAAAATTAACTTTTCTTATTCTAGCCTATTTTAGGGAAAGTCAAAAAAAAACATCATTCGCACCGAATTTTTGTGTCGAATGATGTTTTCATTTTATTTTTCGGCGCGAAGGCCTTTTTTAAAACTTAATGTCTACCATTTATAACCAAGGCCGACACCGCCACCTAATTGATGTTGGCTATTAAGGTTACCTTGCACTCGGAAATAAACTTTACCGGTTTCGCTCGCTTGAGAATACCCCACCGCTAATGCGCTTTGGTTGGTATATTGTCCCACGGCAACGGAAATCATATGCTCGCCTGCACCTGTTACTTGAGCTAAAGCCATCGCCGCATTCGCCCCTGCAATACCAGCTCGTAAGCGTTTGTCTTCACGTTCTAATTTATTTAAACGATGATTCACTTGCTGAGCTTGGTTTTTCAACGAGTTCATTTCAGTTTCAACATTTTTTATGTCAGTTTCAACTTTAGTCACACGTTGATTTAAGCGCCCTTCCGTTTCTTTTAGCTGAGCAACATTTACCGCGTCCGTATCTGCTTCACCTGCTGAAACCTGGCTGATTTTCGCATTATGCACATCTATGTTCTTATCCGTCTTATTTAAAGTGATTTTACTTGCACCATTTTCAATGCTTTCAATATCTTTAAGCTCTGGATTTAAGTTAGCTTTTACTTTATCTGCGTTTTTTTCTAACGTGATATTTTCACTGTTTTCAAGAGCAATATTTGTACCTGATGCGCCATCTTTGCCTGGTTCACCTTTTGGACCTTGCGGACCTACTGGGCCTTGTGCGCCACGGTCGCCTTTTTCACCTTTGTCACCTTTTGGACCTTGTGGGCCTTGTGCGCCTGGTGCGCCGTCTTGGCCTGGTGCGCCGTCTTTGCCTGCTAGGCCTTGTTCACCACGATCGCCTTTGTCACCTTTTTCACCTTTTTGGCCTGGTGCGCCGTCTTTGCCTGCTAGGCCTTGTTCACCACGATCACCTTTCTCACCTTTTTCACCTTTTTGGCCTGGTGCGCCGTCTTTACCTGCTAGGCCTTGTTCACCTCGATCGCCTTTTTCACCTGGCTGACCTTGTGGGCCTTGTTCACCGCGATCGCCTTTTTCGCCTGGTTGACCTTGTGGGCCTTGTTCACCGCGATCGCCTTTTTCGCCTGGTTGAC
>JAHHQY010000011.1 GCA_020026115.1 Actinobacillus sp.
TTGATTGATTGATTGATTGATTGATTGATTGATTGATTGATTGATTGATTGATTGTTTCATCGTATACCTTGTTATTTGATTGTAAAGAGCTTTTTTATTTTCGGGGGAAAATAAAGGTCGGTTATTTTATACTTTTAACATCCTCATAAAATACCTAATACTTTGTATATTAAGGGGATTTTTTTTGCTTTTTCCCTAAATATTTTTCAGCCAAACTTGCCTTATCCCTTGTTATTTCTTGCTTTAAAAAGCCTCTCGCAACGAATTTTTGTCTTACAGGCGAAATCAACGCGCTTTTCCGCTATAATCTTTCCCTTTGCTATTTTAATGATGGAAACGAGAATTTTATTATGCCTAATACGCCCAAAATTGCTAAAAACCCATTGGTTTTAGTCGATGGTTCTTCTTATTTATATCGCGCTTTTCATGCCTGCCCGCCTTTAACTAACGCAAATGGTGAGCCTACGGGGGCTATGTTTGGCGTGTTAAATATGCTCAAAAGTTTAATGGGGCTCGCCCAATCTCAACGTATTGCGGTTGTCTTTGATGCCAAAGGCAAAACGTTCCGCGATGAAATGTTCGAGGCTTATAAATCCCATCGTCCGCCTATGCCCGATGATTTACGCAGTCAAATTCAGCCTTTACACAATATGATTAAAGCGATGGGAATTCCGCTGATTGTTGTTGAAGGCGTGGAAGCCGATGATGTGATCGGTACGCTTGCCCTTTCTGCCTCTCAAGCTGGGGAAAAAGTCCTTATTTCCACAGGCGATAAAGATATGGCGCAATTAGTTGATGAAAATATTATGCTCATTAACACCATGAACAACACCTTACTCGACAAAGAAGGCGTTGAAAGCAAATATGGCATTCCGCCACGCTTAATCATTGATTTTTTAGCTTTAATGGGCGATAGCTCTGATAATATTCCTGGTGTGAAAGGCGTGGGGGAAAAAACGGCGCTGGCCTTGTTGCAAGGTTTAGGCAGTTTAGATGATATTTACGCCAACATTGAAAAAGTGGCGTCTTTATCCATTCGCGGTGCAAAAACTTTAGGCGCAAAACTTATGGCAGAACAAGAAAATGCAAAACTTTCTTATGCCCTTGCGACCATTAAAACCGACGTTGAACTGGATTTAGCTTGGCAAGAATTAGAATTACAAGCCCCTGATTTTGATACTTTAATTGAAAATTTTGCCCGTTATGGTTTTAAACGTTGGTTAGATGAAGCCTTAAATGGCGAAGTTTCCATTACTCAAGCGCAACCTTTGGCTCATATGCCACGCTTAAAAAAAGTAGAAAAAGCGCCCACAGCGGTAAAAACGGCAGAGAGAAAAACTCAAGCCGTAGCGATTGATTTTAAGCCAATTAAAATTTCCGTCGATAAAAACAACTATGAATGTATTTTAGAGCAGGCGCAATTAGATACTTGGTGTGAAAAATTACGCCAAGCAACGCTTTTTGCGTTAGATACAGAAACTGACTCGCTGAATTATATGCAAGCAAATTTAGTGGGGATTTCCTTTGCCTTAGAAAATGGCGAAGCTTGTTATATTCCTTTGCGCCATAACTATCTTGGTGCGCCACAACAATTAGAAGTTGAAACTGTTTTAGCGCAACTTAAGCCGATTTTAGAAGACGCTCGCGAGAAAAAAGTGGGACAAAATTTAAAATATGACGCCCATATTTTCGCCCGTGCGGGAATTCAATTACAAGGTATCGCCTTTGATACTATGCTTGAAGCTTACGCCCTTGATAGCACAGGAAAACATAATTTAGATGCCTTAGCCCAACGCTACTTAAGCTATGAAACCATTGCTTATGAAGACATTACTGGCAAAGGAAAAAATAAACTCACCTTTAATCAAGTTGATGTGCAAGTTGCAACAAAATATGCCGCAGAAGATGCGGATATTGCCATGCGTTTACATTTGTATCTCGCGCCGAAATTACGCCAAGTTCCCGCTTTATGGAATTTATACCAAAACTTAGAATTGCCTCTTTTATCGGTCTTACAACAAATGGAAAGTTTAGGTGTGTTAATTGATAGCGATGCTCTGTTTACTCAATCTGCCCAATTAGAAACCCGTTTACAAAGTTTAGAACAACAGGCCTACGCTTTAGCGGGCGAAAGTTTTAACCTAGCTTCCCCTAAACAATTACAAGAAATTTTATTTACTAAATTAAATTTACCTGTTTTGAAAAAAACGCCTAAAGGCGTGCCTTCAACCAATGAAGAAGTGTTGGAAGAATTAGCCTTAAGCCACGAATTACCAAAAATTTTGGTGGAATATCGCGGATTGAGTAAATTAAAAAACACCTACACGGACACCTTACCGCAGTTGATTGACCGCACAACAGGACGCGTGCATACCTCTTATCATCAAGCGGTAACCAGCACAGGCCGACTTTCTTCTAGCGAACCCAATTTACAAAATATTCCTATTCGTACCGAAGAAGGCAAACGCATTCGCCGAGCTTTTATCGCCAAACCTGGCTTTAAAGTTTTAGCAGCGGACTATTCTCAAATTGAATTGCGCATTATGGCTCACCTTTCCCAAGATGCTGGCCTTATTGAAGCCTTCAATTCAGGCAAAGATATTCACCGCGCCACCGCAAGTGAAATTTTTGCCTTACCTTTACAAGAGGTGAGCGCCGATCAACGCCGTAACGCCAAAGCCATTAACTTTGGTTTAATTTACGGTATGAGCGCATTTGGCTTAGCCAAACAGCTCGGTATTGGCCGTAAAGAAGCGCAAAATTATATTGAACGCTATTTCCATCGCTACCCTGGCGTGCGAACTTTTATGCAAGAAATTCCAGAAGCGGGCAAAGCAAAAGGCTATGTTGAAACCTTATTCAACCGCCGTTTATTACTGCCAGGTTTAAATGCCAGCAACAGTATTCAACGCAAAGCCGCAGAACGCTTAGCCATTAACGCTCCAATGCAAGGCACGGCTTCCGACATCATCAAACGCGCTATGCTGGCCATCGCCAAAGAAATTGCAGGCAATGAAGATATTCAAATGCTTATGCAAGTACACGATGAATTAGTTTTTGAAGTGCGTGAAGATTGCGTAGAATTTTGGGCGAGCAAAATTAAATCCCTTATGGAAAACGCCGCCAACTTAAGCGTCCCTTTAATTGTGGATGTAGGCATCGGCGAAAACTGGGAAGAAGCCCATTAACCCACCCCATTTTTCGGTGCGAGTGGATATCGCAAATAAAAAAACAGTCGCTAATGCGACTGTTTTTTTTTGGTTGAGCAAACTTAAATGTTGCTTAAAAAGTTCATTAATTCTTCTTGGTTAATCAATGCTTTTTCACCCGTTTTACGGTTTTTATATTCAATTTGACCATTTTTTAGGTTTTTCTCACCAATTACGATCATATGCGGAATACCGATAAGTTCCATATCGGCAAACATCACACCTGGGCGTTCTTGACGGTCATCGAATAACACTTCCACGCCTTGTGCGCGTAAAGTTTTATATAAATTTTCAGCCGTTTCTTGCACTAATGCGGATTTGTGCATATTCATTGGCACGATAGCCATTTTAAACGGTGCAATTTCATCTGTTGGCCAAATAACTCCGCGATCGTCATGACTTTGTTCAATCGCTGCGGCCACAACGCGACTTACGCCGATACCGTAGCAACCCATAGTTAAAACTTGTGGACGGCCATCTTCGCCTTGTACGGTGGCATTCATCGCTTCAGAATATTTTTTGCCTAATTGGAAAATATGACCGACTTCAATTCCGCGTTTAATTTGTAACACACCTTGACCGTCTGGGCTGGCGTCGCCTTCTTGTACGTTGCGTAAGTCTGCAACTAATGGCATCGCTAAATCGCGTTCCCAGTTGACGTTCATATAATGTTTGCCATCTTGGTTTGCGCCCATAACGAAATCACTCATCACGGCAACACTGCGGTCAATAATTAACGGCATTGTTAAACCTAAAGCACCAATTGAACCAATGCCTGCGCCAACTGCCGTACGCACTTCTTCTTCGCTTGCAAATTCAAGTGGGTCTGCAACTAAAGCTAATTTTTGTGCTTTCACTTCGTTTAATTCGTGATCGCCACGCACCATTAAGGCAACAAATGGGGCTTCTTCGCTAGCGCCTTTAACGATTAAAGTTTTCGCAATTTTATGAGCTGGTAATCCGTGTTGAACGCCTAATTCGTCGATTGTTTTGGCATTTGGCGTATCGAAAAGCATCATTTCTGCGCCTGCTTCGCCTTTTTCGCCTACGGCAAGTGCTTCGGCTAATTCAATATTGGCGGCGTAATCAGATTCTGTGGAAAAAACGATATCATCTTCACCACTTGCTGCTAACACTTGAAATTCGTGTGAAGCATTACCACCAATCGCACCTGTATCTGCTTGTACTGGGCGGAAATCTAAACCTAAGCGATTGAAAATATTACAATAAGTTTGGAACATAATATCGTAGGTTTCTTGTAATGATTCTTGGCTTAAGTGGAAAGAATAGCCATCTTTCATTAAAAATTCGCGACCGCGCATAATGCCGAAGCGTGGGCGAACTTCGTCGCGGAATTTCGTTTGAATTTGATATAAATTTAACGGTAATTGGCGATATGAAGTCACTTCACGGCGGACTAAATCTGTGACCACTTCTTCGTGTGTTGGGCCTAACACAAACTCGCGGTTGCCTCTGTCTTTAAAACGTAATAATTCAGGGCCGTATTGTTCCCAACGTTGTGATTCTTGCCAAAGTTCTGCAGGTTGTACTACGGGCATTTCAATTTCTAATGCCCCGCTTTTATCCATTTCTTCGCGGACAATTTTTTCTACTTTGCGTAATACGCGTAAACCTGTTGGCAACCAGTCATATAAACCAGAAGCTAAGGGACGCACCATACCCGCTCGTAACATCAATTGGTGGCTGACCACTTGGGCATCATTTGGGGTTTCTTTTAACGTAGAGAAAAGATATTGACTTGCTCTCATTCTATTTATCCTAATTAGTTTTATTAAAAAAAAATTGGCTTAGTTTAACAGTTCGCTTATTTTTGTTCTAGCGATTAGGGGGATTTTTGTTTAAATCCAATTTTTCGGTGCAAGTTAAGATTTTTGCCCTTCTTTTAAGATGCGAAACCTTAACTTGCTAAGAGAAATTAAAAATAAATACGGCCTAAAATAACGCCCCATACAACAATAACCAACATAAGGGCGACAAAAACGCTCGCTGAGCCTAAGTCTTTCGCGCGTCCTGAAAGCTCGTGATACTCAGTACCAACACGATCCACGACCGCTTCTACCGCGCTGTTTAATAATTCAGCTATTAACACTAAAAATAAACTGCCGATCATTAACAGCATTTCTATGTGCGTTGGTGCTAAATATACCGCTAAAGGCAACATAAAAAGGGCTAAGAACAGCTCGTGCCGAAAAGCCGCTTCATTTTTAATCGCCGCTTTTAAGCCTTTTATGGAATAACCTGTGGATTTAATTAAATGGGTAAACCCTGTTGTTTTTTGCATAAATGTCCTTTTGTTATAAACGTTTTGCTTCGATTACATCGGGTAATTTTGCTAAACGTAATAAAATTTTATTTAAAATTTGCACATCTTTTAATTCAATTTCCATTTGAATAATGGCGAGTTGTTTTTTCGGTTCTGTGCGCGTTGCTACCCCTAAAACGCCAATTTTATCGTTGGCTAATACGGTGGTGATATCGCGCAATAAACCATGACGATCCACTGAGGTAATTTGAATACTTAAGCGAGAACCTTGCGTATTATTCGCACCCCAATGCGCTTCTACAACACGTTCAGGATGAAGCCCTTGCATTTCTAAGAACTGCTCACAATCTCGGCGGTGAATAGAAATACCCCGACCTAAGGTGATGTAGCCGACAATTTCGTCGCCATAAATTGGCTGACAGCACCCTGCCATGTAATGCAATAAATTCCCCACGCCGTCTACAATAACGCGGTCGTTATTTTCGCCTTTCGTGCTGACGTTATTATTTGGACGCAAGCTCACTTGACGTAAAATTTCTGCATCAACTTGCTCAGCACTTACGCCTTTGGCATTTTTATGTTGCAAGAAATTCACCAACTGCTGAATGCGAATATCCCCAGAACCTAAAGCGGCAAAAAGATCGTCGACTTGTTTTAGGTTGTAACGTGGTAAGGCGATTTTTTCCACTTGTTTGAGATTCATGCCTAAGGGTTCTAGCTCGCGTTCTAATAATTCTTTACCAAGGGGAATATTTTTTTCTCTGTCTTGTTTTTTAAAGAATGTATTGATTTTACTGCGCGCTTTTGCCGTGTGGGTAAAGCCTAAATTTGGATTAACCCAGTCGCGACTTGGATTAGGATTTTTTTGCGTCAAAATATCCACTTGGTCGCCCATTTGAAGCTGATAGGTAAAAGGCACAATTCGCCCTGCAACTTTCGCGCCAATGCAACGATGACCAATTTCACTATGAATGGTATAAGCAAAATCTAACGGCGTAGAACCTGTTGGCAAATCAATAACTTCACCTTTTGGCGTAAAGACATAAACGCGATCATCAAAAACTTGACTGCGCATTTCTGCCATAATTTCGCCTGAATCGGCAATATCATCTTGCCAGGCTAAAAGTTTACGAAGCCATGCAATTTTTTCTTCATAACCTGAACTGCCACCAACAATACCTTCTTTATATTTCCAGTGGGCGGCGACGCCTAATTCTGCATCATCGTGCATTTGTTGCGTACGAATTTGCACTTCAACCGGTTTGCCCCCTTTACCTAACACCACGGTGTGAATAGATTGGTAACCATTAGGTTTTGGGTTGGCGACATAGTCATCGAATTCTTTCGGTAAATGTTTAAAATGCGTATGCACAACACCTAGTGCGGCGTAACAATCTTGCAATTTTTTTACAATAATGCGCACCGCGCGAACATCGTAAAGCTCGCTAAACTCGATATGTTTTTTCTGCATTTTTTTCCAAATGGAATAAATATGTTTAGGTCGTCCGTAAACCTCAACATCTTGCAGGTTTTCTTGCAAATAAGTGCGTAATTCTTTAACAAAATCATCAATATATTCTTCACGATCTAAACGACGTTCTTTTAATAATTTTGCAATGGAACGATAGGTTTCAGGATGTAAAACACGGAAACAGTAATCTTCTAATTCCCATTTTAATTGTCCAATCCCTAAACGGTTGGCTAAAGGCGCATAAATATTGCTACATTCTTTCGCCGCTAAAACTCGTTCTTCTTCTGTATGATGATGAAAAGCATCGCGCAAATAAATAATGCGTTCGGCTAATTTAATAATCACGCAACGGAAATCATCCACCATCGCCAAAAGCATACGGCGGACGTTATCGACTTGAATGGAATTGGCCGAACGAGTGGCGTTAAGTTGGCGAATGTTATCCATTTCTGCCACGCCTTTTAATAATTTCGCAATGTTTTTGCCAAACTTTTCTTGAATTTCAACTAATTCCACACCTTGCAATAAACAAGGGTATAACATCGCAGTGAGTAAACTTTCTGCATCCATATTTAAACTATGCAGAATTTCCACCATTTCTGCGCCTTCTAATAAATAATCAATCGGCGTTTCTGCGGGCTGGGTTCGTTGAATTTTTTCACAAGAAAACTGCCAAGCAGTAATTAAGTTATGCTCCACGTCCTTTGGTAAGTGCAAGTCATCACACCACTTTTTTACGTCAAAATCTTTGGGATTTAATAAATGCGTTCCTCGAATTGCGACCATACTTCCTTCCTTTTGCAAGTGAAAATTAGTCTGCATTTTACGCCTTTTTTATCCACTTTTGGGATTTTTTTCACTCAAGAAAAAAGAAAACTCGCACCGAATTTTTGCTCACTCGAGCATTTTTTCGGTGCGAGTTATTTTTTTTGCCTAAGGCTAAGATTAGATATCTAAATTTGCACGCAAGGCATTATTTTCAATAAAGGCTCGGCGCGGTTCTACTTCATCACCCATTAACGTTGTGAAGAGCTGATCTGCTGCCACGGCATCTTTAATGGAAACTTTGAGCATGGTACGAGATTCTGGATCCATCGTGGTTTCCCAAAGTTGTTCCGGATTCATTTCACCTAACCCTTTATAACGCTGAACCGTTAAACCACGGCGAGATTCTTTTCGCAACCAGTCCACAACTTCTTCAAAAGTCGTCACATTTTGACGACGTTCACCACGAGAAACATAAGCGCCTTCTTGCAATAAACCTTGTAATTGCGCACCTAAATGCACAATTTGCGCATATTCATTTCCGCCGAAAAATTCTGCATTTAAGGTATATTCTTGCTCAACGCCATGTTGACGCATCACAATCACAACATCATAAACAGAACGTTCGCTATTAAATACCACGCTTCCACGATAAGAACTGCCGTTTGTTTCAATATCATTTAAGCCTTTTACAAAACTTTCCGCCCAGTTTTCTACTTTCGCTTTATCTTGCATATCTAATAAGCTTAAAGCGGGTTGATAAACTAAGTTATCTAACACATGCATTGGATAGTAACGGCTGTAACGTTGAATCATATTGTGAACTTGATGATATTCTTTTAATAATTTTTCCAAGGCTTCGCCATACATTGCCGGGGCATTTTCATTAACATATAAGTTTGCGGAATCAAGGGCGATACTTAATTGATATTGCGCCATGGATTCGTCATCTTTAATGTACATTTCTTGTTTGCCTTTTTTCACTTTATAAAGTGGCGGTTGGGCAATATAAACGTAGCCACGTTCAATAAGTTCTGGCATTTGACGATAGAAGAAAGTCAACAGCAAAGTACGAATGTGCGAGCCGTCGACGTCCGCATCGGTCATAATAACAATGCTGTGATAACGTAATTTATCTGGATTGTATTCGTCACGTCCAATACCACAACCTAACGCCGTAATTAAAGTGCCGACTTCTTGCGAAGATAACATTTTGTCAAAGCGTGCTTTCTCAACGTTTAAGATTTTCCCTTTTAACGGCAAAATCGCTTGGTTTTTACGGTTACGGCCTTGTTTTGCAGAACCGCCCGCAGAGTCCCCTTCCACTAAGTATAATTCGGATAGCGCAGGGTCGCGTTCTTGGCAGTCTGCTAATTTACCCGGTAAGCCTGCAATATCTAATGCGCCTTTACGTCGGGTCATTTCACGAGCTTTTCGCGCAGCTTCACGAGCGCGGGCGGCGTCCATAATTTTCGATACGATAATTTTCGCATCTTGTGGATTTTCATCTAAATATTCTTGTAAGCGCTCGTTCATTACTGACTCTACGGCACTTTTCACTTCAGAAGAAACCAGTTTATCTTTCGTTTGTGAAGAGAATTTAGGGTCTGGCACTTTAACGGAAACCACCGCAACTAAGCCTTCACGCGCATCATCGCCTTGAGTCGACACGCCTTTTTTGTCTTTTTTATTCGAATTTTCTTCGGCATATTTATTTAAAACGCGCGTTAATGCACTACGGAAACCAGAAAGGTGCGTACCGCCGTCACGTTGTGGAATATTATTGGTAAAACAATAAACGTTTTCTTGATAGCCATCATTCCACTGTAAAGCCACTTCAATGCCAATGTCGTCTTTTTCAGTAGCAATATAAAAAGGCTTGTTATGAATAGGATTTTTATTTTGATTTAAATATTCAACGAACGCTTGAATACCGCCTTCGTAATGAAAATGTTCTTCTAAACCATCACGTTGATCAATTAAACGAATGGATACGCCAGAATTTAAGAAAGAAAGTTCGCGTAAGCGTTTTTTCAATACATTAAATTCAAAAACGGTATTCGTGAAAATGGTTGGGCTTGGCCAAAAACGAACTTCCGTACCGGTTTTATCTGTTTCGCCTACAACTTTTAAAGGTGCTTCAGGTTCGCCTAAATGATAAATTTGTTCATGAACATGACCTTGGCGACGAATGGTTAACTGTAATTTATCGGAAAGCGCGTTTACTACGGACACCCCAACACCATGCAAACCGCCAGAAACTTTATAAGAATTCGCATCGAATTTCCCGCCAGCGTGTAAAACAGTCATAATTACTTCCGCAGCCGATACCCCTTCTTCAGGGTGAATATCCACAGGAATACCGCGACCGTCATCTCGTACAGAAACGGAATTATCCGAATGAATGGTGACCACAATATCTTTACAGTGACCTGCTAAGGCTTCATCGATAGCATTATCCACCACTTCAAACACCATATGATGTAGTCCAGTACCGTCGTCTGTATCACCAATATACATACCTGGACGGGTACGCACCGCTTCCAGCCCTTTTAAAACTCGAATGCTCTCTGCACCATAATTTTCTGTTACATTTTCTGACATAAAATTTCTCTATTTTCAAAATAAAAAAGTGGCAAAATTATAACAAATTTTTGCCACAAATTCCCGTATTTTCGCCACTTTCTTCATTATTCGCTAAAATAATAAAATCCTACTCGCGCCGAAATTCTGTCTTGAGAAAATTTTTCCCTTTAAAGCGATTTTTCTGTCTTTTTCACTGCTTTTTTCACTGTTTTTGAGGCATTTTTCGCTTTTTGACAATGCGGGCAAAAGAAACTGTTACGCTGACCAATAACAAGACTTTCAATCAGCGTGGCACAAGTGGGACAAGGCTGGCCTTTTTTGCCGTAAATGAGCAGTTCTTGCGCAAAATAACCTGGTTTGCCGTCGGGTTGACGAAAATCTTTTAAGGTTGTACCGCCTTGAATAATGGCTTTTTCTAATACATTTTTAATGCAAGCGACAAGTTTTTCACATTGCTTAAAAGTTAAATCTTGTGCGGGCATTTTAGGATGTAATCCGCATAAAAATAAGGTTTCATTAGCGTAAATATTTCCCACGCCAACAACAATCGCATTATTCATTAAAAAAACTTTCACGGCGCTTGTTTTTTGCCGACTTTGCTTAAATAAATACTCTGCGCTAAATTCATCCGTTAACGGCTCTAAACCTAATTTTTGCATTAAAGGTAAGTTTTCGGCTTCTTGCGCCCAAAGCCAAGCACCAAAACGACGTACATCGTTGTAGCGTAAAATTTTGCCACTGGATAATTTAAAATCCACATGGTCATGTTTATTTGGCGCGACATCCCCATCTACAACACGCACGGAACCGGACATACCTAAATGCCCGATAATATCGCCTTTATCAGTATGTAAAATTAAATATTTTGCTCTTCTTGCGATGCCTTTCACTTTTGCTTGTTGTAAATTTTGTAATTCCGCAGGAATTTCCCAACGCAATTGTTTTTGGCGCACAATAACGCGCTCAATGGTTTCTCCTTCCACATAAGGCGCAATACCTCTTTTGGCCGTTTCCACTTCGGGTAATTCTGGCATATTTATCTCCTTCACTTTTTGCGCCTTATTTTAAAGCAAAAAAAGCCATTAAACATAAAGTTAATGGCTTTTAATGAGATTGGTTAAATCAATGTATTATTTAAAAAATCCTGAATTTTTCTTAACGGCCGCTTCACCTAAACGCTCTTGCAAAATTTTGCTACCTGTTGCTTCAAGACGCTGAGCGTCTGCTTGCGCTTGAATTTGATCGGTTTTTGCTTTGGAATGCGCTAATTCGGCGTCAATCAATTCATTTGCACGTTTAACGCGCGCACGTTCCATTTCAAGTTCTAATTTCTTCGCTTCAAGTAAATTTAATTCCGCAGCTTGTAATTCAATTTCACGCAAACGATCTTCATAAGCTTGATTACGGCGTTTTTCCGCCATTTTTTCGGCGTGAAGACGATCTTGTTTGGCTTTTTGTAAAGCTCTATATTTTTCTGCTTCGCGTGCTTTAGCGCGTTCTTGTTGCTGATAGGCCGCATCTACTGCGTCTAAATCAGAGGCTAAATCTGCAAAGGCAAGAGGCGATAAACTTAAAGATAAAGCACCGGCTAAAACGAAACTTATGACATGTTTTTTCATTTTACTTACCTCTTATTTTTGAACTGGACATTCCGCATTAGGTTGAATGCGAGTTTCTTTTGCTCGACTGATAATCATAAGGGCAGTGCCTTTTTTAAATTCACAGCTACGTCCCGCTTGGGTTGAGCTATAAATGTGAGAGCCTTGTTTATAAGTTAAGCTCACGCCAGGTACAATGACGGTATCTTTTACAACAGAGCTTGCAAGAACGCCCCCTGTTGCCCCTGCGACAGCGCCTGCACCTGCGCCCGCACCGCTATATTGGTAACCTACAACGGCGCCTAAAACACCACCTAAAATTCCCCCAGCCGTTTGAGCTAATTGTTTATTTTGTGTATTTTTAACGCGTACTTTCGCTGGCGTAATGGCTAAAATTTTTACGGTTTTCACTTCTTGTTGAGTATTTAATTGTCCCTCATCATAAACATTTGCGCCTAAATCTTCACCTGTCGGTGCACAACCTGTTAAAGCAATGCTTGTTACCATCAATGTTGCAAGTGTTTTTTTCATGAAAAATCCTTAATCTTAAATAAAAAGATAATAAATTATAAAAAATTTGCTAAATTTTAAACAATTTGGCTTGTTTGTCAATGAGTTAAATTTTCTCAAGGCGAGATACAAAAAAACCCGACATAAGTCGGGTTTTAAATTTAGTAAAAAAACAAATTATTTAATTTTTGCTTCTTTATAGATAACGTGTTTGCGTACAACTGGATCAAATTTTTTGATTTCCATTTTGCCTGGCATGTTACGTTTGTTTTTATCAGTTGTGTAGAAGTGACCAGTGTTAGCACTTGATACTAAACGGATTTTATCACGAGCACCTTTAGCTGCCATGTTTTAGCTCCTTAGATTTTCTCGCCACGGGCACGAATGTCAGCTAATACTGCATCAATACCTTTTTTATCAATAATACGCATACCTTTCGCTGTTAAGCGTAAAGTTACGAAACGTTTTTCACTTTCAACCCAGAAACGGTGAGTGTGAAGATTTGGTAGGAAGCGACGACGTGTCGCATTCAATGCGTGTGAGCGGTTGTTACCAACTACTGGACGCTTGCCTGTTACTTGACAGACTCTAGACATATTCTTCTCCAATAAAAATATATAAGCTCGAGCTTGGGTTCGGTTAACACTATTTTTTGCGCAAAAAAAAGCGCAGGAAAACCTTGCCGGCCTCGTCAGGCCGTTCACCGACCCTTCCAATATTAAAGGTCGGCAATTATACGAGCTTTATGTTGCTTTATCAAGCGCAAAAAAGGTATTTTTTGTCCTTAAAGCTTTGAGCTTGTTTTGTTTGAAGATTTTCTCTTTATTTTTCGCTTACTTTTTAAACGAAACAAGCTAAACCGCTTAAGTCCTTTTTTCGGCGCGAAAAATTTTTTCTTTTTCCTCTTTTAAACAAAAATCCTTTCTTTTTTTACAGCCAATCATGTTCAGCAAAGGAAAAATAATTCCCTTTTCCTATCACAAAATGGTCTAAAACGCGCATATTCATTAACTGCGCCGCTTGCTGAATTTCTTGCGTAATTTGGCGATCTGCGCGACTTGGTTTTGACTCGCCAGAGGGATGATTATGCGCCAAAATTAAAGCGGCCGCATTGCAATATAACGCCGTTTTAATAATTTCTCGTGGATAAACGCTCGCGCTGTTAATCGTGCCTAAAAACATGGCTTCTTTTTTTAATAAACGGTGCTGATTATCTAAAAATAACACTAAAAATACTTCGCGCTCATAATGTTCCAGCTCCGCTTGTAAAAATAAGCGCACTTGCTGTACGTCTGTAAAGCCTTGTTGCACAGATAATTCTTGCGCTAAATAACGTTTCGTCATTTCAGTAATGGCTTGCAACTGCACAAACTGTGTAATACCTAACCCTTTAACTTTACAAAAGGTTTTTTGATCCGCTTGCATTAACTGACGAAAATTCCCAAACTCTAATAACACATTTTGGGCTAATTGCATCACAGGACAATTCTTTATGCCCGTGCGCAAAAAAATCGCTAATAATTCCTCATCGGATAAACTTTGTGCGCCAAATTGCAATAATTTTTCCCTTGGCATCAACTCGTTACTGCTCATTTTTCCTCCTTAAGCCTTGGCTTAAAATGGGCGCTCGAAAGAAAAAAAACGATCGTACTTTTTATTTTTTACGATCCGCTTCGCAGTTTTACTTTTTTTCATCGTGATTTTTCAATAATTTCCAGTAAAATGTGGGCAATTTTGGCCAATTTAGGAAAATTTATGATCGCCTTGCAAAATAAAAAAATTGTCGTTGGTATAACAGGTGGCATTGCGGCTTATAAAGCCATTGAATTCATTCGTCTTTTACGCAAATCTCAAGCGGAAGTGCGCGTTGTTTTAACGCCTGCGGCAAAAGCTTTTGTTACGCCTTTAACCTTACAAGCCCTTTCAGGCCATGCGGTCGCTGAAAGTTTGCTTGACCCAAGTGCCGAACTTGCGATGGGGCATATTGAGCTAGCGAAATGGGCTGACGCCGTCGTCATTGTGCCTACAACGGCGGATTTTATTGCACGCTTACGTTTAGGTATGGGAAATGATTTACTTTCTACGCTTTGTTTAGCCACTTGCGCACCGATTTTTTTAGCGCCCGCAATGAACCAACAAATGTATCGCAATCTTGCTACGCAAGAAAATTTAGCGGTTTTAGCTCAACGTCAGGTTCAGCTTATCGGCCCTAACGCAGGGACGCAGGCTTGTGGCGATGTGGGCTTTGGACGCATGAGTGAGCCAAGTGAAATTTTGGCGTCTTTAGCTCAGTTTTTCCAAAAATCACAAGATTGCCAAGGTTTAAATGTGTTAATTACGGCCGGTGCGACAAGAGAATCCATTGATCCTGTTCGTTTTTTAAGCAATCACAGTTCAGGCAAAATGGGCTTTGCTCTCGCCGATGCTTTTGCTTCTCGTGGGGCGAATGTTACCGTCATTGCCGGCGCCGTAAACTTAGCCACACCTCAAAAGGTTGCGCGTCAAGATATTGTCAGTGCCGAAGATATGTTGCAGGTGGCACAAGCACTCGCACCGAAAAATGATATTTTTATTGCTTGTGCGGCGGTGGCTGATTTTCGTCCTGCCCAGGTTGAAAGCCAAAAAATGAAAAAAGATCCTAAGGCTCAGCAAGAAACCATGACGTTAACTTTAGTTAAAAATCCTGATATTGTGGCAACCATTGCTCAAATGCAGGAAAATCGTCCTTTTGTGGTGGGCTTTGCCGCAGAAACGCAACAAGTGGCGGAATATGCCAAAGATAAATTGCAACGTAAAAATTTGGATATGATTTGCGCTAATGATGTGTCGCAAGGTAAGGCCTTTAATCAAGCGGAAAATGCCTTACAACTTTTTTGGCAACAAGATGGCAAAATTGCTGAAAAATCCTTAGCTCTTGCCGATAAACGCCAATTGGCCGATGATATTGTTGATACGATTTTAGCCATAAAAGCGTAAACCTCTTCGCGCCGAAATTTTGCTTACAATTTTTCGGTGCGAAGAATGTTTTTATTTTTTCTTGCGATGCGCCCTTGGGTGAGCTTGGTCATAGACGTTCGCTAAATGTTGAAAATTTAAGTGGGTATAAATTTGGGTCGTGGAAAGACTGCTGTGGCCTAATAATTCCTGCACGGCTCGTAAATCCGCACTATTTTCTAATAAATGCGTGGCAAAAGAATGGCGCAATTTATGCGGATGTAAATGCGTGTTAAGACCTTGATAAACCGCCCAGCGCGCCATTCGCTTTTGAATACTGCGCATTGAAATACGCGTTCCACGCGAGCTAACAAATAAAGCGTTATCTTGTGGCGAAAACTCATCACGAATGGTCAGCCAAGCCTCTAAGGCTTTTTTCGCATAAGAACCAAAAGGCACAATTCGCTCTTTTGAACCTTTCCCCCAAACGCGCACTTCCAGCAAAGACCAATCTAAACTTGATAAATCCAAGCCTTGCAACTCGGCTAAACGCAAGCCAGAACTATACATCAGTTCAATCATCGCGCGATCTCGCACGTCGAGCGGGTCATCACTTTCGTTATCTAACAGTTGTTGCATTTGCTCATTATTCATATTTTTCGGCAAATGCTTACTTTGTTTGGGGACTGAAATGCCCATCGCGGGGTTGGCTTGCAATTCCCCTTGTTCCACTAAATAAGTTAAAAAGCGACGTAACGCTGATAAACGCAAAGACAAACTACGCGCGCTTAATCCGGCTTTTTTGCCTTCCGCTAAAATATTTCGTACATGTTGCGCTTGTAAATCTTGCCAACGCGTGACACCAACTTGCGCCAAAAACTTTAAAACCATCGCTAATTGGCGCTGATAAGTGCTTAAAGTATGCGAACTGACTTGGCGTTCAATGCGTAAATAAGCAAAATAGTTGGCTAAACTTTTTTCCATCATAGACGAATATTTCCATCATAAACAAAGGTGGCGTCCCCTGTCATATATAAAGGTTTGCCTTCGCCTTGCCATTCAATGTGTAAACTGCCACCGGGTAAATCAACTTGCACTTTTGAGGCTAAAGTTCCTTGCATAATGCCCACCGCTACGGCAGCACAAGCCCCGCTACCGCAGGCTTGGGTTTCGCCACAACCTCGTTCATAAACGCGTAATTTAATATGATGAGGATTTAACACTTGCATAAAACCGACGTTCGTTTTTTCCGGAAAACGTTCATGATTTTCCAAGGCTTGGCCTAGTTCGTTAATGGCCATTTTGGCAAGATTATCCACCATAACCACGCAATGCGGATTTCCCATCGAAACGACGCCACAAAGTACGGTCTTAATTTCGGTGCGTAAAATATAATTTTTTTCAAACTTATTAGCGTTAAAAGGAATTTTATTCGGTTGCCACACAGGCTCGCCCATATTCACGCGCACTTGCTCATTGTCTAACAGGGTTAATTCCAATTTGCCTTTTGCGGTAGAAACGTGAATTTCTTTTTTGTCGGTTAATTTTTTTAAGCTCACAAAACGGGCAAAACAACGTGCTCCATTGCCACACATTGCCACTTCCGAGCCGTCAGCATTAAAAATACGATAATGAAAATCTAAATCGGGATCGTAAGGCGGTTCCACCAACAAGAGTTGATCAAACCCCACCCCGCGATGTCGAGAGGCTAAACGTTGAATACTTTCAGGCGTAAAAAAGACATTTTGTGTTACGCCGTCCACCACCATAAAATCGTTACCTAAGCCGTGCATTTTAGAAAAATACATAATTTTTTTCTTCTTCTATCCTAATCAATGCCGGCTATTATAACGGTTTTAAGGCATTTATGATGAATGAATTTTTAAGAAACTTTTAATTCTGTACTGAGCATAATTTGGCTGAATAATTCTCTGCTTTTCAAAGGCTTATTCCCTAAATAAGGTTTTAAGGCTAAACGAATAAAACGCTTAGCGGCCGCTTTTGTGCGTGGGCTTTGAAAATTACGCGCTTCAAAGTCTAATAATTCTTGCCCGTAAAAAGTTAAATTATCTTTAATTAAAGAGGCGATAAAACCTTTTTCTTCTCGATAGCGATACGTCATTTCCGCATCAACGGGTTTACCGCTTCCTGCGCAATGACAAAAATCCACGCCATAGCCTAAATAACGCAAAAGTTGAAATTCAAAAATACGCAAAGTGCGCTCTATTTCATTCGGATACTGCGCTAAAGCCATTAAACAATGCAGATAGTCTTGAAATAATTCAGGGTAAGAGGTTTCACGCTCAATTAAGCGGACAATTAACTCATTCACATAAAAGCCACTGTATAAAGCTGGCGTATTAAATGGCAGGGTTAAAGACGCACTTTCGGCGCGAGTTAAGTTTTTTAAACTGCCCTTGCCTGACCAACGTAATAAAAGTGGCGTAAAAGGTTGTAATAAACTTTTTAAAGGGGAATTTTTACGTCTTGCGCCCTTAGCTAATAACGTAACGCGCCCTGTTTCTTCGCTAAAAACATCCACTAATAAACTTGTTTCGCTGTAGGGTCTGCGATGTAAGACGAAGGCGCGTTGCCAATTTTCACTGTTCATTTCATGCCTTTAAACGCAAGTTCAACACTTTCATTACCCACGAATTGCATAAGTTCGTTTAATAATGCGTTCGTTGGTGTTACCGCCCATTCTGTTCCCATACGCAATAAAGCAAGACCATTAGGACTTTGGTAATACACATGCAAAGGCAAAGCGCCTCCGCTGTAAGGGCGTATGACCTCTTTTAATTGACGTAAAAAAGGTAGGGTAATTTTATCGTGCGCTAAACTTAATGCTAAATGGTCAGCATAGCGTACACGAGCTTCGTCCAGCGTCATCACGTCACGCACATTCATGCGATAACCTTGGCTAAAATCATCAAAACTCACTTGCCCTGTGGCCAGAATAATTTGATCTTGTTGCAATTTATCGCCGTGTAAATCTAAGGTTTCGCCAAATAACGTTAAATCTAATCGGCCCGATCTGTCATCTATGGTAACAACGCCTATGCGATTACCTTTTTTTGTTGTGGCAATGCGCGTATTTGAAATTAAACCGCACACCGTTGTTAATTGCCCACGTCTTGTTGGCGCAACATCTTTTAAGCGATTTGGCGTGTAATGAGCCAGCTCTGTTAAATAACGGCTTATCGGATGCCCACTTAAATACAAGCCTAAGGTTTCTCGCTCGCCATCTAAAATTTGTTGTTCCGTCCATTTTGGCGTGCGAGCGTATTTCCGTTCCACTTCTTCAGGGGTTTCCGTTAATACGCCAAACATATCTTCTTGCCCAATATCTAAATCTTTGGCATGTTGATCGGCGGCTTTTAAGGCGTCTTCTAAATTTTTCGCTAAGGCGGCACGATGAGGACCTAATTTATCAAAAGCACCAGCCATAATAAGGTTTTCAAACATACGATTATTGATTTTCGCCGTTTCTACTCGGGCGCATAAATCAAATAAATCTGTAAAAATTCCCCCTTCTTTTCGTGCTTGCACAATGGCGGCAATCGCCCCTTCGCCTACGCCTTTAATAGCGCCAATGCCGTAAACAATTTCGCCTTTTTCATTAACGCTAAATTGATGTTTCCCTGTATTTACATCAGGCGGACTGACTTTTAAGCCCATGCGTAAACATTCATCATATAAGGCCACAATTTTATCGGTATTATCCATTTCCGAACTCATCACCGCAGCCATAAATTCTGCCGGATAATGCGCCTTTAACCATAACGTTTGGTAAGATACTAAAGCATAAGCCGCAGAGTGAGATTTATTAAAACCATAACCTGCAAATTTTTCTACTAAGTCGAAAATTTTCATTGCAAGTTCGCCATCAACATGGTTTTTCTCTGCGCCTAAGCGGAAAACACTGCGTTGTTTCGCCATTTCTTCTGGTTTTTTCTTACCCATTGCACGGCGTAATAAATCCGCACCACCTAAGGTATATCCCGCTAAGACTTGGGCAATTTGCATCACTTGTTCTTGATACAAAATAATGCCATAGGTTGGCTCTAAAATCGGTTTTAATGATTCATGCTGATAATGTTCATCAGGATAAGAAATTTCTTCTTCCCCATGTTTACGACGAATAAAGTTATCCACCATGCCCGATTGCAAAGGACCTGGACGGAAAAGTGCCACCAACGCGATAATATCTTCAAAGCAGTCTGGTCTTAAACGCTTAATTAAATCTTTCATTCCGCGCGATTCCAACTGGAATACCGCCGTTGTTTCGGCATTTAAGAGCAAGCTAAAGGCTTTGGGATCGTCTAATGGAATTTTATTGATATCCACAGGTTCCTTACCTTCGGCAATTAAACGCGGATTTATCATATCCAATGCCCATTTAATAATGGTTAAGGTGCGAAGGCCTAAGAAGTCAAATTTCACAAGACCTGCATATTCCACGTCATTTTTATCAAAATGCGTAACCGGATGTTTCCCTTCGCTATCGCAATAAAGAGGCGCAAAATCGGTAATTAAATGAGGGGCAATCACCACGCCACCTGCGTGTTTCCCTGCATTACGCGTCACCCCTTCTAATTGACGTGCCATATCAATTAAGGCTTTAACTTCTTCATCGCCATCATAAATTTGCTGTAATTTAGGCTCGACTTCAAAAGCTTTCGCCAAAGTCATTCCTGGTTCTGCTGGCACTAATTTAGAAATGCTATCCACAAAACCGTAAGGATGACCTAATACGCGCCCAACATCTCGAATAACCGCTTTTGCAGCCATCGTACCAAAGGTAATAATTTGTGATACCGCACCGCGTCCATAGGTTTCGGCCACATGCTCAATCACGCGATCGCGCCCATCCATACAGAAATCCACATCAAAGTCGGGCATGGAAACACGTTCAGGATTTAAGAAACGTTCAAAGAGTAAATCAAATTCTAATGGGTCTAAGTCCGTGATTTTTAAAGCATAAGCCACTAAAGAGCCGGCCCCTGAACCGCGTCCTGGCCCGACGGGAATATCGTTATCTTTTGACCATTGGATAAATTCCATCACGATTAAAAAGTAGCCCGGAAAACCCATTTGGTTAATCACGTCTAATTCAATTTTCAAGCGTTCATCGTACGGCGCTCTTTTTTCGGCGCGAGTGGCTTCATCAGGGAACAATACGGCTAATCGCGCTTCCAAACCTTCGCGCGCTTTTTCAACAAGAAACGCCTCTGTGCTTAACTCGCCCGTTGGGAATTGAGGTAGGAAGTATTCGCCAAGACGTAAGGTTGCCGTACAACGTTTTGCAATTTGCACGCTGTTTTCCAAGGCACTTGGAATATCCGCAAACAAGGCGCACATTTCTTCTTCTGTGCGAAAATATTGTTGAGGCGTATAATTTTTCGGTCGTTTCGGGTCTTCTAAGGTATAGCTGTCATGAATGGCTACGCGAATTTCGTGCGCTTCAAAATCTTGCGCTTTTAAAAAACACACATCATTTGTTGCCACTAAAGGTAATTGATGTCGCACCGAAAGTTGGACGGCTTCTTTAATATAACGCTCTTCATCTTCTTTCCCTGTTCGACTTAAACTTAAATAAAAACGCTCAGGAAAATGGGTTTGATAAAATTCTAGCGCTTGTGCAATGTCTTCTTCATTGCGCACATTGCGTAATAAAAGTTGGCCAATATCCCCCTTTTTGCCACCAGAAAGCAAAATAATGCCTTTTTGATGTTCCACCAACCAATCTTGATCCAAATAAGGAAATTCGCTATAGCCTCGTTGATAGGCTTTGGATAATAACAAGGTAATATTTTGATAACCCTCGTTATTTTGCGCTAATAAGGTAAGGTCAAAAAATTCACCGCCCAATAAATCACTTTTCACTTTTACATCAGCGCCAATAATGGGTTTAACGCCATTTGCTAAACATTCACCATAAAATTTCACCAATCCGCAAAAATTAGTAAAATCGGTTAAGCCGAGGGCAACCATTTGATTTTCACTCGCTTTTTTAACTAGCGCTTTGACTTTCGGCAAGCCGTCAAGCATAGAAAAATCACTATGTACGCGTAAATGCACAAATTTGGGCGTTGACATAAATTATCCTTATTGGGGGAAAAATGAATAAAAGTGCCGTATTCTAACGAGAATTACAGGCAAGGTAAATTTAAAAGCTGAAATAAGCCTTGCTTTTCTTGCGCGCTTAAAATGCGATAAGCGCCGTTGGCTAAATCTGCTAAAGTAAATCCTGCCACCTTCACGCGAATTAAACGTAAGGTGGGAAAACCAATATGAGCCGTCATTCGGCGCACTTGTCGATTACGTCCTTCACAAATTTCTAAACGTAGCCACGTGGTGGGAATATTTTTACGTTCTCGAATGGGCGGATTGCGCACCCATAAGTTTTCCGGTTCTAACATAATTTCTGCCTTAGCCGGCAAGGTTTTCCCATCTTTTAATTCCACACCTTGACGCAAGGCCTTTAAATCTTCTTCTTGCACAAGGCCTTCCACTTGCACCCAATAAACTTTCGGCATTTTAAATTTTGGATGCGCTAAACGATGTTGCACCTCGCCGTTATTCGTTAATAAAAGCAAGCCTTCGCTATCACGATCCAATCGCCCTGCGGAATAGACATTTTTTTCCTTAATGTAATCTTTTAAGGTCTGACGTCCCGCCTCGTCAGTAAACTGAGTTAAGACATCAAAAGGTTTATTGAATAATATTATTTTTGTTTGCGCAAAATTTGGCGTTTTTTTCGCTCTGTGTTTTTCTTTCGCGAAAGGACTTTTCGCGGATTTTCCTTTAAAAGAAGGCTTTTTGCTGTACAAAGGTCGCGCTTTCATCACATCTCCAAAATCACTCGCGCCGAAAAAAATCATACAACTCTTTTTCGGCGCGAGTATAAAAATAAAGGGCGCATTTTACGCCCTTTGTTGTTAAAAATTATTTTGTTTTGCTTAAATCAATTTCATATAAAGCAAAACCACCGTTATCCAAGCCTATTTTTTTCATTGGATATTGGCTATTCGTTTCAATAAATTTCGCGGCTTTATCGCTTGGCGAAGTTTCAAAATACACATGTAAGTTTGGATTATTGATCGCTTTAAAGTTCCAGTTTTTATCCGCTGATGGGCTAATATGGCCTTTTTCTTTCGTCATGCGTCGAATGTAGTCCGCCACAATGGTGCGGTTTTCATCTGGCGATGCGAAAATTAAATGGGCTTTATCGGTCCCTGCAAATTTACCACCCATACCACGGTAGTTATTGGTTGCGATTAAAAATTCCTGTTCATCTTTCACCGGTTTACCGTTAAAGGTTAAGTTAGAAATACGGTGAGAGTTGGCATTAATTAATTTACAGTTGCCGTCATAACGAGCAGGTTGAGTAATATCCACCACATAATTTACACCATCAATCACATCGAAATTATATGTGCGGAAACCGTCCCAGTTAATTAACGCTTGTGGTTTTTCGTTTTTGCTATCAATTTGATTAAATTGACCGGCAGAACATTCTAGCCATTCACGCACTTCTTGCCCGTTAATTTTTAAAGCTACTAACGTATTTGGATATAAATATAAATCCGCCGCATTACGGAAAGTTAATTGACCGGCTTCCACTTCGGTAAAGTTTTCAGGGTCATTTTTACGTCCCCCTACTTTAAATGGCGCAGCGGCTGAAAGAACCGGTAAGCCTTCTAAATCTGCATCACCTTGAGCAAAGCGTTGTAAATAATCTTTTTGCGCTAAGTTGACAATTTGTACCGTTGGGTCATCTTGCACAAGGGCTAAGAAACTGTACATTGGCGCGTCAGAATGGCCAATAGGTTGGTTAACAAACTTGCGTGTTCCTTCGTGGTCTTCTTTTAACGCTTCGCGTAATGCCATATCAGGTTCAGCAAAAGATTTTTTCTCTTTTTTATCCCAAATTGGACGGGCAACAGCTTTACCATCAATCACTTGCCATTTGCCAGAATCATTAGAAAGAACTAAATCCATTACCCCAACATGACTGCCCCAACGACCTGGCATCATAGATACTACGCCATTAACTTTACCTGTTTGAATATCAACGTTTGGTAAATCTGCAAATTGTTTACTTGGGAACACCGCATGAGAATGGCCAAAGGCAATACCGTCAATGCCTTTTACTTGAGATAAATAATAAACGGAATTTTCTGCTAGAGCTTTGTATGGTTCAGTAGAAAGGCCTGAGTGTGGAATCGCGATAACAACATCGGCACCTTTTGCTTTCATTTCTGGTACAAGTTTTTCTGCGGTTTCTTTAATATCCGCAACGGTCACGTTACCTTCAAGATTTTTCTTATCCCAGACCATAACTTGTGGTGGCACAAAACCGATGTAACCAATATTGATTTGTTGTTCTTTACCGCTGTTATCGACAAAGGTATAAGGTTTAATAATGTACGGAGTAAAATAATGCTCACCGGTTTTTGCGTCATACACATTGGCGTTAATATATGGGAAGTTTGCCCCTGCGATGGCATTTTTAAGGAAAGTTAAACCATAGTTAAATTCATGGTTACCAATATTTCCAACTTGATATGGCAATAAGTTCATCGCTTTATAAACAGGGTGAATTTCGCCTTTTTTCAAGCCTTTTGCTGCTGCATAGTCCCCCATTGGACTGCCTTGAATTAAATCACCATTATCAACTAATACTGCATTTTTCACTTCTTTTTGCGCTTGTTTTGCTAAGGTTGCTGTGCGCACTAAACCCAAGTCTGCCGTTGGTTTATCACGATAATAGTTGTGATCCATCATATTCGCATGTAAATCGGTTGTTTCGATAATGCGTAAATCTAAGGTTTCTGCTTGAGCGAGTGTTATTGCGCTTAAAGTCAGTAATGCTGCTGTGGTTAATTTTGCTTTCATGATTGCTCCTTATACCAAATCAATGCTGGAAAAATTTCCGCTTTGCAAAATAGCACAATTTATTTATGAAAAAAATCCTGAGAAAAAAATAAACTTATTCTTTCTAGCAATTTTTATCCCTGTTCTATTGTGCTAAAATTCGCAAACTCAGCTGTATTACCTACTATTACGGCGAATTCATTTATTAAAGGAGTAAAACAATGAAGCAAATTGATGTCAAAATTTTAGATAAACGCATAGGAACGGATTTCCCACTTCCTCAATATGCCACTCAAGGCTCAGCAGGTTTAGATTTACGTGCGCTTATTGATGAAGATATTGTTTTACAACCAAAAGAAACTCGTTTAATTCCCACCGGATTATCCATTTATATTGCTGACCCAAACCTTTGTGCCATGATTTTACCTCGCTCTGGTCTTGGCAGTAAAAACGGCATCGTTTTAGGAAATTTAGTCGGCTTAATTGATTCCGATTATCAAGGTCCTTTAATGGTACCACTTTGGAATCGTAGCGATGAACCTTTTACTTTACATGTAGGCGATCGTATGGCGCAGTTGGTTTTTGTTCCTGTTGTGCAAGCGAGCTTTAACATTGTAGAAGATTTCCAAGCAACCGAACGTGGTACGGGCGGTTTTGGCCATTCAGGTCAAGCTTAAGTAAGGACGTACTATGATTATCCCTTGGCAAAAATTACCTGAGGCCACTTTACAAAATTTAATTGAAAGTTTTATTTTGCGCGAAGGCACCGATTACGGCGAGCAAGAATTTTCTCTCGCTGAAAAATCCGCCAAATTATTAAACGAAATTCAGCAAGGTAAAGCCGTAATTTTTTGGTCTGAATTACACGAAACCTTTGATATTAAACCCAATACGCATCGTTAATAAATAGGAAATGCTATGACTCAAAGTTTACAATCAACACCTTTACAAATGGCGGTCGATCAAACTGCTGATGGGAAAAATAAACCTTTAGATCCCACCTTGGATTGGTTTCTTTCCCATTGCCATATTCGTAAATATCCAGAAAAAAGCACCTTAATTCACGCAGGCGAAAAAGCAGAAACCTTATATTATGTTATACGTGGTACTGTGGTTGTCATGGTGAAAGACGATGAAGGCAAAGAAATGATTTTAACTTATTTAAGTGATAATGAATTTTTTGGTGAAACCGGCTTATTTGATAAAGACAGCGTTCGCAATGCTTGGGTAAAAACACGCACCCCTTGCCAAATTGCGGAAATTTCTTATCGTAAATTTTTGCAATTAATTAATGTGAATCCGCAAATTTTAATGTATTTAGCAAGCCAACTTTCTCATCGTTTGCAAAATACCTCAAAACAAGCCAGCAACTTAGCCTTTTTAGATGTAACAGGTCGCATTGCTCAAACCTTAATGCATTTAGCCAAAATGCCGGATGCTTTAACGCACCCTGAAGGTATGCAAATTAAAATTACGCGCCAAGAAATTGGCCAAATGGTGGGCTGTTCTCGCGAAACCGTAGGCCGTATTTTAAAAATGTTAGAAAATGAACATTTAATTTCAGCCCGAGGCAAAACCATCGTGGTGCATGGCACACGCTAAAAAAAACTCGCACCGAAATTTTTCCTTTTTTTCGGTGCGAGTACTTTTAATACACGACTAATTTTTTCGGACGAATAAGATGTCCGTCAATTTCTGCGATACCTAAGAAACGTTCCTCTGGCGCAAAAATTCTCACCTGTCCTTGTAAATTTTCCTCGTTCTCAAATTTAACGCGACGTCCAAAACCCACATCTTCTGCTTGTTTGGCCGTTAAATTTAAACGTGGTAAGCGAGCTACGCTGATATCCATCGGCAACAACAAATTATCGAGCAAAGAAAAATCCCCTTGAGCTTCATTTGCTAAGGCTTCTAAGTCGGCCAACTTCATCATTTTTTCAGCAGGAAAATCCGCTACGGCTAAACGGCGTAACATCGTCACATGCGCACCACAACCTAAGGTTTCCCCTAAATCATCAACAATCGTGCGAACATAAGTGCCTTTAGAACAATGCACTTCTAAGGTTAAATATGGCGCTTGATAATCAATAAATTTAAGTTCAAATACCGTAATCGGACGCGCTTCTCGTTCTACGCTAATACCTTGACGAGCATATTCATACAATGGTTTTCCTTGATATTTCAAAGCCGAAAACATCGTTGGCACTTGTAAAATATCGCCACGGAATTTTTGCAAAGCTGTTTCAATTTGAGCCAAATCCACGTTTACGGCACGGGTTTGCACAAGTGTTCCATCGGCATCTGAAGTATCGGTACGTTCGCCTAATTTAGCCGTGACAACATAACGTTTGTCCGCATCTAATAAATATTGTGAAAACTTAGTTGCTTCACCTAAACATACCGGCAACATACCTGTTGCTAAAGGATCTAAAGCACCTGTATGCCCAGCTTTATTTGCATTAAAAAGGCGTTTTACACGTTGCATAATGCCGTTAGAACTTACGCCTTGATCTTTATCTAATAGAAAAACGCCGTGAATATCACGTCCTTTTTTGCGTCTTGCCATAATTTTGCCTTATTTATTCGCCTTGATGACGTTTTTCATCATCACGAATGACGCTAGAAACTAAGTTTGACATACGCATACCTTCTACTAAAGAGTTGTCGTAAACAAAACGTAATTCCGGCACAATTCGTAAACGCATGGCTTTACCTACTAGGCTTCGGATATAAGGGGACGCTTTTTCTAACCCTTTCATCGCTTGCGCGATGTGTTCGTCATTATCATCAAATAAGAAGGTAACGAAGACTTTTGCATAAGCTAAATCGCGCGAAACTTCTACATCAGAAACGGTTACCATACCAATACGCGGATCTTTAACTTCGCGTTGTAAGATCACCGCGATTTCTTTTTGCAATTCTTGTGCCACGCGATCGCTACGTTTAAATTCTCTTGCCATTCTTTTTTCCTTTAAAAATAGAGCCACGATGAACGTGGCTACAACTTTCTTAAATTAAGCCGATTTTACTCGGCTTAACACGTCTTCTTAAATAGAGCGTTTCACTTCTACCACTTCAAAGACTTCGATTTGGTCGCCAACTTTAACATCGTTATAGTTTTTAACGCCAATACCACATTCCATATTGCTACGAACTTCGTTAACGTCATCTTTGAATCGGCGTAAAGATTCAAGTTCGCCTTCAAAGATAACAACGTTATCGCGTAACACACGAATTGGGTTATTACGTTTCACAACACCTTCTGTCACCATACAACCTGCAATCGCACCGAATTTAGGGTGGCGGAAGACATCACGCACTTCAGCTAAACCGATAATTTCTTGTTTAAATTCAGGCGCTAACATACCGCTCATCGCAGCTTTGATTTCATTTAATAATTCATAAATGATTGAATAATAACGTAAATCAATGTTTTCATTTTCGATTACGCGACGTGCGCTTGCATCAGCACGAACGTTGAAACCAAGAATAATCGCATTAGAAGCGGCAGCTAAGGTTGCATCTGTTTCAGTAATACCACCAACGCCAGAACCTACTACGCTGACTTTCACTTCTTCTGTTGAAAGTTCTTGTAATGCTTGACAAATGGCTTCTACGGAACCTTGTACGTCAGCTTTTACGATAACATTTAATTCGGCAACATCACCTTCTGTCATATTGCTGAACATATTTTCAAGTTTCGCTTTTTGTTGACGCGCTAATTTCACATCACGGAATTTACCTTGTCGATAAAGAGCAACTTCACGAGCTTTTTTCTCATCGCGTACCACTGTCGCTTCATCACCAGCGGAAGGAACACCTGAAAGACCTAATACTTCAACTGGAATTGAAGGGCCTGCTTCTGTGATGTTTTTACCGTTTTCATCACGCATTGCGCGTACACGTCCATATTCAAAACCACATAAAACAATGTCGCCACGGCGTAAAGTACCAGATTGAACAAGAATGGTTGCCACAGGACCGCGACCTTTATCAAGGTAAGATTCAATAACAACACCGCTTGCCATACCGTCTTTAACAGCGGTTAATTCTAATACTTCTGATTGTAGAAGAATCGCATCTAATAAATCATCAACACCTAAGCCTTTTTTCGCAGAAACATGCACAAACTGCACATCACCACCAAATTTTTCACTGATAACATCGTATTGCAATAATTCTTGCTCAACGCGATCCGGGTTAGCTTCTGGTTTATCGATTTTATTTACTGCAACCACTAATGGCACACCCGCTGCGCGAGCATGTTGAATCGCTTCGATAGTTTGTGGCATCACGCCATCGTCCGCTGCAACAACTAACACAACGATATCCGTAGATTTCGCCCCACGCGCACGCATAGAAGTAAAGGCCGCGTGTCCTGGTGTGTCTAAGAAGGTAATCATTTTACCGTTTGTTTCTACGTGATACGCACCGATATGCTGAGTAATACCGCCGGCTTCGCCTGCCGCTACTTTTGCTTTACGAATGTAGTCAAGTAATGAGGTTTTACCGTGATCCACGTGTCCCATAATGGTTACAACTGGCGCACGATTTACTTGTTCTGCCTGTGTATCGCGATCGCCTAATACCGCTTCTTCAAGTTCGTTTTCTTTGCGTAAAATAACTTTATGACCCATTTCTTCCGCCACTAATTGCGCAGTTTCTTGGTCAATTACTTGGTTAATGGTCACCATTTCGCCCATTTTCATCATAGTTTTGATGATTTCTGTCGCTTTAATGGCCATTTTATCTGCAAGTTCTTTTACGGTAATGGTTTCGCCAATCACCACATCACGGCTCACTGGCGCAGCAGGTTTGGTGAAGCCTTGTTGTAAGCTACTGCCTTTTTTCGCTTGTTTACCTTTTCCTGCTTTACCGTCTTTTTGACGACGGTTTGCTTGACGGTCTTGTTTGCTGTTGTCTTCGCGACCTTTTTTCACTTTCGCAATTTTGTTTTTACCACGACCACGAGCGCTTTCTTTACGGCGACTTTCTTCATCTTCCGCATCTTTGGCATAACGAGAGGTTAAATGCATATCAGTAAAATCTTCTTGGCTGTTTGTGTCAGCGTTATCTTTACCTGCAAAACGTTTTGCTTCTTCTGCCGCTTTACGCGCTGCTTCTTCTGCTTTTTGTTTTGCTAATTCTTCTGCTTTACGACGAAGTTCCGCTTCTTCTGCGCGACGTTTTGCTTTTTCGCTATCTTCTTTTACGTTAGCTTTTTTCGCTTTTTCGGCGCGAGCTTTCTCTGCTTCCGCTTTTTCTTTTGCCACTTTTTCAGCTTCGGCTTTTTCTACGGCTAATTTTTCCGCTTTCGCTTTTTCTTCTGCTAAGCGTTTGGCTTCTTCTGCCGCTTTTTTCGCAGCTTGTTTCGCCGCATCTGTTGCAACCGTACGTTTTTTACGAACTTCAACTTGCACTTCTTTGGCTTTACCCGCTGAAGTGGTTGCTGTTGCGGTAGTCGTTGTGCGTTTTTTCAAACTTAATTTTGTTGGTGCCGTCACATCGGCACCTTGTTTATTTTCATCAGTCATGCTTTTCTCCCTTATTCGTTAAACCAACAAATGTTACGCGCAGCCATAATTAGGCTTGCTGCTAACTCAGGGCTTAATTCTTCAATATCTGCTAAATCATCTACGCCTTGTTCTGCTAATGCTTCTAAGGTTGTGATGTCTTTTTCAGCTAATTTTAATGCGATATGACGATCCATTCCTTCAAGAGTTAATAATCGATCTTCAATTTCCGCTTGTTTTAACGCTTCTTCTTCAGCTAACGCTAAAGCGGTTAAAGCATCTTTAGCACGAGTTTGTAACTCTTGCGCTAAATCTTCATCTTCTAAACCGTCAATAGCTGTTAATTCGTTAATTGCGATATATGCAATTTCTTCTAAACTTTCAAACCCTTCGTTTACTAATAATTGTGCGAAGTCTTCATCAACTTCTAAACCTTGCATAAAGAGTTTTAATAATTTGTTGTCTTCCGCTTGATGTTTTGCCATTAAATCTTCTTGGCTCATAACATTTAACGTCCAACCGGTTAATTGGTTTGCTAAACGCACGTTTTGACCATTACGACCAATTGCTTTCGCTAAATTTTCTTGCGCTACGGCAATATCCATAGAATGATTATCTTCATCGACAACGATAGCACTCACTTCTGCAGGCGCCATAGCATTGATGACGTATTGAGCCGGATTATCGTCCCAAAGTACGATATCAACGCGTTCACCGCCTAATTCGTTCATAACCGCTTGTACTCGAGAACCACGCATACCAACGCAAGCACCCACAGGATCAATACGTTTATCGTTAGATTTTACTGCAATTTTCGCACGTAAACCTGGGTCGCGTGATGCGCCTTTAATTTCAATCATTTCTTCGCCAATTTCTGGCACTTCAATGCGGAAAAGCTCAATTAACATTTCAGGTTTAGAACGTGTAACAAATAATTGTGCGCCTTTACTTTCCGTATTAACTTTATAAAGTACGCCACGTACGCGATCGCCCGGACGGAAGTTTTCGCGAGGTAATAAATCTTCACGTAAAATAATCGCATCCGCTTTGTTACCTAAATCTAAAATTACGCTATCACGATTTACTTTTTTCACTGTACCCGTTACGATTTCGCCTTCGTGGTCACGGAATTGTTCCACGACTTTATTACGTTCTGCTTCACGAATTTTTGTGCTAATCACTTGGCGCGCAGTTTGCATTGCAATACGGTCAAAAGCGATAGAATCAATTTGATCTTCCACAAAATCACCCACTTGAATGTTTTCGTCGTCTAAACGCGCAGCTTCAAGGGTCATTTCTTTCGTTGGATGAGTCACATGTTCCACCACTTCCCAACGGCGGAAAGTATCAAACTCACCTGTTTTTGGATCAATCACCACACGAACGTCAATTTCTTGCTCGTATTTCTTTTTAGTAGAAAGGGCAATTGCACTTTCTAGCGCTTCAAAAATCTTTTCACGTGGAAGAAGTTTTTCGTTAGAAACAGCTTCAGCTGCCAATAAAATTTCTTTGCTCATTATTTCTTAATCCTTGTTTATTTTTTAAATTGAGGCACGATGTGGGCTTTTTGGATATTGCCAAAGACAAACTGATGAAGATGATTTTCCACTTCAAGGGAAATCATATCATTTTGCACATCCACTAATTTACCTTGCCATTTACGGCGGTTAGCCATTGGAATACGTAAATGTACGACAACTTCTTGGCCGATATAGCGAGTAAACTGCGCTAAGGTAAATAAAGGACGATCCATACCAGGTGAAGACACCTCTAAATTGTATTTATCTGCAATCGGGTCTTCCACATCTAACAATGCGCTAACTTGACGGCTTACATCGGCACAATCATCAATGGTGACGCCTGTTTCCGCTTTATCAATAAAAATGCGTAGGGTTAAAAAACGTCCCACACGTTGGGTTTCAATGCCCCATAATTCACAACCTAAATCTTCAACGGCAGGTTGTAATAAATCTTGTAACTTTTCTTCTAAGGTTGCCATGCAAACTCCTTATTAAATTCGAGACGTAAAAAAAGGGCCTTGCGCCCAACTTTACGAAATTTGCCTAAAAATAGGACAAATCTTGAATTGCTCGTACAAAAAAACCCCATTACTTGGGGTTCTTTTTAATGAACTGTTTGTAATTTGGTTGCGGGGGCTGGATTTGAACCAACGACCTTCGGGTTATGAGCCCGACGAGCTACCAAGCTGCTCCACCCCGCGTCCGAAAAAATATGTTGCGTATTATACGTTGAAGTTTGAAAAATGCAAGGTCTTTTTCCAAAATTTCGGCGCGAGTGCTTTTTTTATCGCTTATAAGCTGATGCTTGTGCCTAAATTTATCCCCATATTTAAACTTGGCGTTGAATTTGAACCGCCACTAATGCCGATGCCACCACCATAAGTGCATGCGCTTAAGCTCACTATAAGCGCTAATAAGAATATTTTTCTCATCATTTTTTCTCCTGTTTTTTACCCTCTTCAATAAAAGGGGTAAGTTGTTCAAATAAATGATAAATAGCGCGTAAATCTGTTCGAGCGATTTTTTTAAATAAACACAAGAATTGATAAATCGGTCGATATTTATTCACCCAATGCAAAATATCTTGCCAAACCTTTGGTTCACAAGCTTTTTGATAATTTTTAATGGCCTTATGCATTTGTTCGGCGCTTAAATGTTCAGCTCGTCCTAAACTGTGCAGATACAAAAGGCTGTCGCGAACTTTTTGCCAAGCTAAATTTTTTACATTTTGGGCATTTTCAAAATCAACAAAATGTATTTCACCATTTTTATACACCATATCGCGCAAAGCAGGACGACCATGAATTAAATTTTGTCGATGTAAATTGGCTAAGGTTTCACCGCATTTTTGCAACATCGCGTTAATAAACTCTTCTGTTTGCTCGCGATGTTCAATATAAGAACTTGCACTGATGCCCACATCTTTTAAGACAAAAAAATCCTCGCCCCATAATACTAATTCCGCTACCGGCGCGCCTTGCTCGTTTAAATATTGAAGTTGTTTTAATTCTTTTTGAAAAGCGCCCTTCGGATTAGGTTTAAGCCAACGCTCAATCCCTTTGGCACATTCTGGTTGCTTCAGCCAATATCTTTCTCCTGCATAAAGAAAAGAATGAATGCGCTCACCGCGATATTTTGCTAATTCTTGCGCGACATAATGTTGAAAATCTACTGTTGCCTGTTCCATAAAATTCCTAATTAGGGCTAAAAATTTTCCCTTTCCTCAGTAAAAAACGTATTATAAGCACTTTCTCACTATAAGGAAAATTCACCATGTTAATGCGTAAATTAAAATTATTTATTTTGCTTTTCGCGAGCCTTTTTTATGTACAAAATGTACAAGCGCTCACCTTTACTTTACCGCTTTCTTTAAACAACCAAGATATTAACCAATATTTAGCCAAAAAAGTTAATGTTAAACAATCTTTTGGTTTTCCTGGCATTTTTACTTTTGACTACCAAGTGAAAGATTTAAATGCACAATTAGGCAAAAGCGAAAACCAAATTGAAATGGATGCCAATATTCTAGGTGCTTTTCATATTGGCGATGAAGAGTTAACAACTCAATTAAAGGTTACCTTTACAAGCACGCCATATTACGATCCCAAAACGGGGGCAATTTATTTGAAAGACTTCAAAATTATTCATTCTGACATCGCACCGAAAAAATATATGAAACAACTTTCAAGCATTATGCCTTTACTTAATGACAGCTTAGAAGAGATTTTAAGTGATGTGCCAATTTTTAAATTAAACGATGAAAAATACTTAGATGTCGTCGTTAAAAAATTTGCTAAGGGCATTGTCATTGCGCCCAATAAATTGAGTTTTGAAATAGAACTTTAATTTATTGGAATTTTTTCAGAAAAAGAAAGACTAAATAGAGGTAACAATTTAGCTTTCTTTTTTTAGGAGTTTTAAATGAAAAATTTAATACAAAAAACCTTAACCTTAACACTTGCTACAACTTGCGCTCTTAGCGTTTTTGCTTATGAGGAAGATAGCATGCAAAAACAATCCATTTACGATGTGGTCAATTTCCGCACGAGCGTGGATAAAAGTGTTAAACATAATTTTTGGCAAGCGCAGGTGTTTATTCAACATACTAACGCCTCGCTTGAAAAGGCCACCTCGGCAACGAATCAAGCCTTAGAAAAAGCCTTAAACATTATTAAACAACAAAAAAATGTACAAATTAAAGACAACAATCTTCGTTCCCGCGTACATTATAATGATAAAAATCAACAAGATGGCTGGGTAGTAAGTGGCGAGTTAACCTTACGCAGTGGCGATAATAAAGCGTTAGCTGAAACCTTAACGGCTTTAAATGGTCTTGTTGCGGTGCAATCTCTTTCTTCAGGCGTGTCAAAAAATAAAATTGCCTCTCTGGATGATGAGATGATTAAAAATGTTTTACAGCAATTTGAAAATAAAGCGGACTTTATTAGAAAAAGTATGCACGCTAAAAGCTACAAAATTGTGTATTTAAACATTAACAGCCCAATGGCTGACAGCTATCCGCAACCTTATTTAATGATGCGTTCCAGCAATGCGACAACAGCCGTTTTAGATGAGCAAAAAACTACGCTCAAAGCCACGGTTGATGCGCAAATTCAACTGATTAAATAAAAAAACTCGCGCCGAATTTTTGTATCCTTTTTTCGGCGCGAGTCTTTTTTTTAAGACTGACAAAATTTTCCGCTAAATAACCTCAAACTTGTCCAAATATTGGCATTGAAAAATTGTTTCGTTTCCCTTTCTAATTCCGCCAACTCTTGAATAAATAAAAATAATTGACGATACGTCAATCGTTTCACCGCTTGGCGATATAAAGTACGTCGATTTTGCCAAACTTTTAATTTTTCAAAATTTTGCTCCATCGCTTGTAATGATAAAGGAACATCAATATTCGGGCAGTTTGCTACTTGGGTTAAGGTTAAAAGTTGCAATAATTCACGCTGTAACATCCGCAATAAAATCACCGCTTGCACATCTTCTTGGCGTAAAATTTGCAAAATATGTACAGCGCGCGCACTGTCTCCGGCTAATAAGGCGTCCGTCCATTGAAAAACGCTAAAAACAGAAGATTGCTCCACCACAGCTTTCACTCGCGCACGCGTTAATTTTCCATCAGCATGTAATAAGCTGAGTAATTGCAGAGCCTGTTTTAAGGCCAATAAATTATTTTCATAGCTATAACATAAAAGATCGCAAGCTTCGTCATCTAAACTTAATTGCATTTGATAGGCGCGATGATGCAACCATTTTGGTAAATTTAGCGGGGTGGGCGTTTGGCAATTCACCACCGTATTGGCGCTATTTTGAGCGACAAAAGCCATAAACCATTTTTGTTTTTCTTGCGCTTTCGTTAATTTAGGGCATTGTAAAATAAGCAATACATCAGAATTTAAGCTTTCAATTAAAGTTAATAACTGCTTTTGTAAGTTCGCATTAATATTTTCAGGACAACGTAAATTCAACACTTGGCGAGTAAAAAACAAACCGCGAGATTGGACTTTTTCAAAAATATCCTCCCAGTTGGTTGTATTATCTAAGGTGATATGGCTTTTTTCTTCAAAGCCTTGCGCAATAGCCGATTGCATAATGCGATCTTCACATTCCACCAATAATAAAGAATCATTTCCTGCCAACAAGTAAATGCTGGCAAGATTTTTACTTAAATTTTGGCTTAATTGCTCACTGTAAATTCGTAACATATTAAGGCTATTTTGTTGTTTCTTTCGCGTTAATTTGATCTTTTAAAGCAAATAAGCGATTGATCAATTGATTAGCCGCTTGTTCACGCATTTTGCTCCAAATCGCATCTTTTTCGGTGGCTTTCGCTAAGGCTTCTTTTGGGTTATCAAAGAAATTACGAACAACGCGGGTTGTTAACGGATAAACTCGACCATCAGGCATTTTCACGCTGGCATCGACTTTCAAAATCATCACTTTTTCTGCTTCTTTACCACTTGCAAACAAGGCAGAAACTTCACTGCTTTCCGAACTACCATCTAAATAAAAAATAGGTACATCTTTTTGATCTTCCACTAATTTAATGGCATTTAAACGTAAAGTTTGACGCATTGTGCGTGACATTGAACCATAAGTATCGGCAGATTTATATTGCATAGTGCGCAATTCTTTAGGCAATAATTCCCCAGTTTTGAAATGAAAACCACAAGCGCTTAACATCCCCAAACAACCGACCAACAGAAGGGATTTCATTATTTTTCCCATATTTTCTCCTTAAACTAAACACCGCACGGCGAAGGTGCGGTGTTTGAATTGTGAAAATTATTTTGCCACGATGCTGATTAATTTACCTTTTACATAAATGACTTTTTTCACATCTAAGTTTTCGATAAATTTCACAACATTTTGTTCTGCAAGTGCCAGCGCTTTAATCTCTTCTTCTGGCATATCTGCTGGAACGGTTAATTTCGCACGCACTTTACCATTCACTTGTACCACAACTAATTTTTCATCTTCGATCATCGCTTTTTCATCCGCTACAACCCAAGGTGCGAAATCTATGGTACCTTCAAAACCAAGCTCTTGCCAAAGTTGGAAACAAATATGTGGCGTAATTGGTGCCAGCATACGAATCACCGCATTTAACGCTTCCGCCATAACGGCGCGATCTTGTTCTGTTTCTAATGGTGCTTTGGTTAATTTATTCATTAATTCCATAACCGCAGCAATCGCCGTATTAAATGTTTGACGGCGACCAATATCATCACTTACTTTTGAAATGGTTTTGTGAAGGTCACGGCGTAACGCTTTTTGATCCGCATTTAAGGCATTCATATCCATAGCTTGTGTTGCAGGATGAGCTTGATATTGAACGGCTAAATTCCATAAACGGCGTAAGAAACGGTTTGCCCCTTCAACCCCAGACTCTTGCCATTCTAGGGTCATTTCCGCAGGTGCTGCAAACATCATAAATAAACGTACGGTATCCGCACCGTATTTTTCCACCATTTCTTGTGGGTCAATACCATTATTTTTAGATTTAGACATTTTTGTCATACCGCTATGCACTAATTCACGACCTTCGCGATCAAGCGCTTTAACAATACGACCTTTTTCATCACGTTCTAAGGTTACCTCTGTTGGTGAAACCCAAATACGTTCATTTGTCGGGCTGGTATAATAGAAAGCATCGGCTAATACCATTCCTTGACATAATAATTTTTTCGCTGGTTCATCCGAGTTTACAAAGCCGGCATCACGCAATAATTTGTGGAAGAAACGGAAATATAATAAATGCATGGTGGCATGCTCAATCCCACCAATATATTGGTCTACCGGTAACCAATAATTTGCTTCTTCAGCATCTAACATACCTTCTTGGAATTGTGGGCAAGTATAACGAGAATAATACCAAGAAGATTCCATAAAGGTATCAAAAGTATCTGTTTCTTTGCTTGCGCTTTGGCCTTGATAGGTTGTTTTTGCCCAATTTGGATCGGCTTTAATTGGACTTTTCACGCCATCCATCACCACATCTTCAGGCAGAATAATAGGTAAATCTTCTAATGGCGCAGGAACAACTTGGCCATCTTCTAACGTTAGCATTGGAATTGGTGCGCCCCAATAACGTTGACGAGAAACACCCCAATCACGTAAACGATAGTTAACTTGACGTTTACCCACGCCTTGTTGTTCTAATTTATCCGCAATCGCCTGAGCTGCTTGCTCAAAATTCATGCCATCAAATTCTGCCGAATTAAATAAAATCCCATGCTCAGTGAAGGCTTTTTCGCTCACATCTAATTCGCCTTCTTCTGGCTGAATAACAGGCTGAATATCTAAGCCGTATTTACTTGCAAATTCATAGTCACGTTGGTCATGAGCAGGAACAGCCATAACCGCGCCAGTACCGTAATTCATTAACACAAAATTCGCCACCCAAACTGGCACTAATTTACCGGTTAATGGATGAATAGCATAACGTCCTGTTGCCATACCTTTTTTCTCCATCGTTGCAAGCTCAGCTTCTGCAACTTTGGTATTCTTACATTCTTGAATAAAGGTGGCTAATTCTGGGTTATTTTTGCTCGCTTCTTCTGCTAATGGGTGACCTGCCGCCACAGCAACATAAGAGACGCCATAAAAAGTATCAGGACGCGTGGTATAAACGGTTAATGTTTCATCGCTTTGCGCTAATTTAAAGGTAATTTCTACCCCTTCGCTACGCCCAATCCAGTTGCGTTGCATCGCTTTTACCATATCTGGCCATTCTGGTAAATTTTCTAAACCACCTAATAATTGGTCAGCGTAATCGGTAATTTTAATAAACCATTGTGGAATTTCTTTTTGCTCTACTGGTGTATCGCAACGCCAGCAACAGCCTTCATGAACTTGTTCATTTGCTAAAACCGTTTCATCATTTGGGCACCAGTTCACGGTCGAGGTTTTTTTATAAACCAAACCTTTACGATAAAGTTCTGTAAAGAACCATTGTTCCCATTTGTAATATTCTGGCTTACAAGTGGTAATTTCGCGATCCCAGTCAAAACCAAAACCTAATGTTTTTAATTGGTTACGCATATAATCGATATTTTCATATGTCCATTTAGCCGGCGCAGTTTTATTTTTAATCGCCGCACCTTCAGCAGGTAAACCAAAAGCATCCCAACCCATAGGTTGTAATACATTTTTACCATTCATTCGTTGATAACGGGAAATGACATCACCAATGGTGTAATTACGAACATGCCCCATATGCAGTCTACCTGATGGATATGGAAACATTGATAAGCAGTAATATTTTTCTTTATTTGCGTCTTTAATCGCTTTAAATGTTTGATTTTCTTTCCAATATTTTTGAACCTCTGGTTCAATTAAATCAGGACGATATTGTTCTTGCATAAGTTGACCTTTTGTGTGAAAAGACCGCAATCACGGCGGTTTATGAAATAAAAAATGACGTATAGAATAGCTTAAAATCAAGCTAAACAAAAGAAAACAAGCGCTTTTCTTGCAGAAATTTTCCCAACAAAAATCACTCGCGCCGAAAAAATGCAGGAATTTTTTCGGCGCGAATTTATTTATAATGCATAATAAAAAATCGCTTCTTTCTCAAAATCGTTGAAATTTTTTTTCTTTTATTTTGCTTGCAAATGATGTCTTAAATAAATAGCGAAGAATAAGAA
>JAHHQY010000012.1 GCA_020026115.1 Actinobacillus sp.
ACCTACGACCCACTGGTCCCAAACCAGTTGCGCTACCAAGCTGCGCTACTCGCCGTCTATTCTAAAATTTAATTTAGATGGGGTGGCTAATGGGACTTGAACCCACGACAACTGGAATCACAATCCAGGGCTCTACCAACTGAGCTATAGCCACCATCGTGTTGCGTTGAATTTACGTCAAACTTCTGGCGCGTTCGATAGGATTTGAACCTACGACCTTTGGCTCCGGAGGCCAACGCTCTATCCAACTGAGCTACGAACGCTTTTCAAAGTGTACTGCGTCGCAACGAGGGCGTATATTAGTGATTTCGATCTCACTTGTCTAGTCTTTTTTTTCATTTTTTTTCATAAGCTGAATTTTTGCACGTAATGTTGCATTTTTAATTGTTTATTGTTTATTTTTACGGCTTGCTTTTTAAATAAAACAAAATTTCTCGCTTTTTTGGTGCTTTTTTTAGAGCTGTTGGTAAATTTTTTGCGTGTAATTATCGGACATACTGGCAATATAATCGCAAATAATTCGATTTTTTTGCGAATTTTCGGCGCGAGTGTATTTTTCTGCCCAAGTTTTTTCTAATAAATGAGTCGGATTACTGGCAAAAATATCAAATAAATCCATTAACATTCGTTGTCCTTGATATTCAATGCGCTGTCTTTCTACATTATAAATGACATTCTGACGCACAAAATCTTTTAAAATCGTTAACACTTCCACCACTTCTTCTGGTAAATAAGCATTAAATCGCAATAATGGATTGCTAAATTCCGTTTTTTCACGCCAACGGATATGAATAATGAAATAATTCACTAGCGCACCAATAGCATCTTTTCGTAAATGATATTCATTGGAAAAAAGTTTTTCTGTTAAATTTTGGCTCTTCGCTCTTATCCATGAACAGTGACAAGTTTGTAGTTGTGCGAGTGCTTGCTTCCAATCATTTAAACTTACCACTCCTAACACAATGGCATCTTCTAAATCATGCACGGCGTACGCGATGTCATCGGCTAATTCCATAATGCTACAATCGAGAGATTTATGTTGTGTTTGTAAATAATCTTGCGCACTTTTGCGTTCGCATTGAAAACTCGTAAATAAGGTGCGATCTTGTGCTGAAAGCGGTTCTAAAACCCAATCAAACATCGGCTTATCATCTAAAAATAAACCTTTTGCCGGTCGCCAGTTATCCATATTAATGAAAGGTGAAACTTGCTGAGTTTGAGTGGCTAACTCTGTATATTGGGGGGATGCGGTTTCTAAAATACAAGGATATTTAATCACGCCCAATAAAGTACGGCGAGTTAAATTCATTCCCGCTTCTAAGGTGTAAGGCTCGAGGCGAGTTAAAATGCGAAACGTTTGGCCATTTCCTTCAAAACCACCGTTTTTATGCATTTTGTAATTCAGCGCAACTTCACCGCCGTGTCCAAAAGGTGGATGACCTATGTCATGAGCAAAGCCTAAACTTTCAATTAACGCTTTTGTCGGTAAGAGACTTTGCAAATTTTCGGCGCGAAGTTTTAAATGAGCAGAAGTTTCAGGAAAATGCAGTTGTGAAACTAAACTGCTCGCAATTTGCGCCACTTCTAAAGAATGTGTTAAGCGGGTGCGATAAAAGTCGTTTGTGCCAATGGCATGAATTTGCGTCTTTCCTTGTAAACAACGAAAAGCGGCGCTATGCAAAATGCGCGCGCGGTCTCGTTGAAAGTTGGGGCGATTGTCATGCTCTCTTGGGCTTTCAAATAAAAAACGATCTTCCCAGTAAGAATCTAATGACATTTGCATTTTTCCTCCTTCTTCTTTATTTTACTTGGCTCGAATTTTTCCTTCGAGCTTTTGAAGTTTTTAAGACTTTTCGACAAAATTTCGCTAGAATTCAACCTATTTATTAACCAATACTTTGTTGTGATATGTCAAATTTAGCTTTCCCTTTACATGCCTTTCGCGCACATTTTCCTTTTTTACGTGCTCATCCTGAAGTTGCCTATTTAGATAGTGCTGCCACAACTTTAAAACCACAAATTTTAATTGATGCAACACGAGATTTTTACGCTTCCGCCGGTTCCGTACATCGTAGTCAATATGATGAATATAACACGATTAGTTATGAGTTTGCGCGCGAACAAATGTGTCGTTTATTGCATGCCGAAAATAAAGATTGCATTATTTGGACCAGTGGCGCAACAGAAAGTATTAACTTAGTGGCAAATGGTTTAACTCAGCGTTTATTTGCGGGCGATGAAATTGTCATCTCTTTTGCTGAACATCACGCAAATTTTGTTCCTTGGCAACAATTAGCAAAACGTTGCGATGCAAAACTGCGTATTTTACCGGTCAATGAGAAAGGTGAAATTGAACCTGCTGTGTTAATCAATGCCTTAAATCATAAAACCAAAATTGTGGCGTTAAATTGGGTTTCTAATGTCACTGGGACAACTCAACCTTTAACGCGTTTAATTCCATTGATTCGCCAACATTCCAAAGCCTTAGTTTTAGTTGATGGTGCGCAGGCGATTAACCACCTTTCTGTAAATTTACAAACATTAGATTGTGACTTTTTTGCATTTTCTGCCCACAAAATGTATGGCCCAACAGGTTTAGGCGTTTTGGCGGGGAAAAAATCGGCTTTAGAATTACTCAGCCCTTTAATTTTTGGTGGAAAAATGGTGGAAAAAGTCAGTGAAATGGGAACAGATTTTGCGCCTTTACCCTATCGTTTAGAAGCGGGGACGCCAAATATTGCTGGCGTTTTAGGTTTTAGTGCCGTCTTAACTTGGTTAACCCAGTGGGATTTAGAAGCAGCGGAAAAACATACCTTGGCTTTAGCTGAAAAAACGCGTCAACGTTTAATGCGTTATGAAAATTGTGAGGTGTTCACTGCGCCAAATGCAAGTTGCACTTTAAGTTTTAGCTTTAAACATATCGCCAATTTCGATTTAGCCACTTTATTAACGGAACAAAATATTGCTTTACGCGCAGGACAACATTGCGCCCAACCTTATTTACAACATTTAGGGCAAAACACAACTTTGCGCCTTTCTTTCGCCCCTTATAATCAGGAAAAAGATGTGGAACATTTTTTCCACGCTTTAGATAATGCTTTGGATTTATTATGTTAAAACAACAACTTCAACAAGCCTCAGACTGGCAAACGCGTTTTCGTTTATTGATTCAAGCCAGTAAAAATTTACCGCAACCCGATGAAGAAAGCCTTTCGCAAATGCAGAAAATTTCTGGCTGTGAAGCGCAATTATATTGGTTAGGCGAAATTGAAGATGGACGCTTAAAAGCCAAAGCATATAGCGATGCACGCATTATGAATGGCATTTTATTTTTATTGTTAAGCGAAATTAATGGCATGGAAATGGCAGAATTACAAAAATTCCAGCTTTCTTCTTTCTTAGAAAAATACGGTTTAACTCAAAATTTAAGCCAAACTCGTCGCGTCGGCTTACAAGAAATTGAAAATCATTTACAGAATTTATCCCGCCTTGTGGTAAACTCCACGGACTAAAAATGAATCGGAGAATCTTATGGATACGTTAGACAGAATTAAACATCAAATTGCGGGAAATCCCATTTTGATTTATATGAAAGGTAACCCAAAGCAACCTGCCTGCGGTTTTTCGGCGCGAACAGTTGAAGCCTTGCTGGCTTGCAATGTGCCTTTTGGTTATGTCGATATTTTGCAACACAATGATATTCGCCAAGAATTACCAAAGTTTGCAAACTGGCCTACTTTCCCACAATTATGGGTGGAAGGTGAACTCATGGGCGGATGCGATATTGTGCTAGAAATGTTCCGCGCAGGAGAATTGCAAACATTATTAAATGATGTTGCAGAGCGCCATAAAAAATAATGGCCTTAACTCGCGCCGAAAAACGGACGTCATTTTTTCGGCGCGAAATGTTTTTCTTTTTATTTTCTAATTTTCTTTTTTGATGCCGTATTGTTTTAATTTATTCGCAACGGCTGTATGTGAAATGCCTAAACGTTGAGCCAATTTGCGCGTTGTAGGATATTTTTGATAAAAATGGCGTAAAATTTGCGCTTCAAACGCATTCATCATTTCTTCCAATGTTTGTTGTTCAAACTGCTCTAAATGAATTGTGTCGCAATTTTCTTGCGGTAAAGCTAAATCAGCAAAATTCAACTGGCCTTTTTCCGCTAAAGTACAAGCACGAAATAAGCTGTTATACAATTCTCGTGCGTTTCCTGGCCAAGAATAAGTTTTTAATTGCGCTAAAAAATCCTCGCTTACTTTTATCTTTTTTTCGCCTAAAATTTGACTAATTTGCGCTAAAAAATGTTGGGCTAACGGCGCGATATCTGCAAGGCGTTCACGCAAAGGTTGTAAGTGTAAAGTTAAGACATTTAAACGATGATATAAATCTTCGCGCATTTTTCCTGCTTTAACGGCATCTTTTAAGGGAATTTGTGCCGTGCAAATCACTCGCACATCGGCATAATGAGCTTGATCTTCCCCTACGCGCCGAAAAGTACCATCGGTTAAAAAACGCAATAATTTAGCCTGCAAACTTAAAGGCAATTCAGTTACGCCATCTAATAATACGGTACCGCCATTGGCATATTCAAAAAAACCTAAGGTTGCATGGCTATTTTCCGTTTCCCCGCGACCAAACATTTCACTTTCAGCCTCTTCTTTGGGTAAGCCTGCGCAATTCACGGCGATAAATTTTTCTTGCGCACGTAAGCTGGCTAAAACACAAGCCTGAGCAAGTAAATCTTTTCCTGTGCCTGTTTCACCTTCAATCAATAATGGGGCATCTAATTGGGCAAATTTTTCGGCTGTGTGCAACACTTTTTGCATACTTTGACTATGCGCTACAATGGAAGCAAAAGGGGCTGAAGTCATGGCGATAACTTTCCTTATGGCAGGTTAAAATGCCACTTATTGTATTAAGTTGTTTCCTTTTGTAAATAAAAATTTACATTCATTTTAAATTTGTTGCTTTTCCCATCAGCTTTTCCCTAAACATAGCCAAGCGCACAAAATTCCCTTAAAATCGCCCATCATTTAAGGAATTGATGACTTATGAAAAAAATATTGAATTATGGCTGTCGGGCGCTTTTGCCGATGTTCTGCCTTTTTTTAGCGAACTCGCCACTTATGGCCGCCCCACGCATTCCAGCAGAAGTTCTTGATAACGGTTTGGTTTATTGCACAAGCAATACGGGATTTTCTTTTAATCCTCAAACCGCCGACGCTGGCACAAGTATGAATATTGTGACCGAGCAAATTTATAATAAGCTGTTTGAAATTAATAATAATAGTGAAAAAGTGACGCCTGTTTTAGCGACGGGATATCTTTTTTCTCGCGATGGTAAAACTTTAATTATTTATTTACGCCATGGTGTGCAGTTTCATCATACCGCGTGGTTTACGCCAACGCGTGATTTAACCGCTGACGATGTGGTTTTTTCTCTTAATCGTATGTTAGGGCGCACGCCAGATTTCCCGACCTTAGATAAAAATGACCGTACCAATTATGCTAGCGTGCAAAATAAAATTTATCATGAGCAAGCAAAAAAAGTGCGTTTCCCGTATTTTGAAAGTATTAAATTACAAGACAAAATTAAATCGGTGGAAGCCTTAGGAAAATATGCGGTAAAAATTCATTTATTTAAGCGTGACTCTTCGATTCTTTCTCATTTGGCGAGCCAATATGCCATTATTTTTTCGCAAGAATACGCTTTGCAATTAAATGCCGACGATAATTTATCTGAATTAGATGTGTTGCCCGTAGGAACTGGGCCTTATCAAGTGAAAAGCTATTTTCGTAATCAATATGTTCGCCTAGAACGTAATACTCATTATTGGGAAAAAAAAGCGAAAATTGAAAATATTGTTATCGATTTATCGAATAATCATTCTGGCCGTTTATTAAAATTTTTAAATAATGAATGCCAAATTGCAGCTGCGCCAGAGTTAAGTCAACTTAAAATTTTAGAAAAAAATCAACATAATAAAAATTATTACCAAAAAGCCACCGAAGGCATGAACTTAGCCTATTTGGCTTTTAATTTTCATCGTGAAGCCATGCAAGATCCCAAAATTCGGCGCGCAATTTCACAAGCGATAAATCGCCAACGCCTTGTTGAGCGTTTATATTACGGCAATGCTACGGTCGCAAACCGCATTATTCCTAGTGTTTCATGGGCAAGCGACGAATCCTCGCCTGATTTTGCTTATGGTTACAATCCAGAAGAAGCGAAAAAAGTTCTCGCGCCGAAAAATCTCAAACTTAATTTATGGGTGCTAAATGAGGACCGTATTTATAACCCTTCGCCGGTGGAAAGTTCGGAATTGATTCAATACGATTTAATGCAAGCGGGGGTTAAGGTGAATGTGCGTTTTATTACGCGCCCTTATTTAAACCAACGTTTAGAAGAAGATAATGCTGATTATGATTTAATTTTAACCGGTTGGCTTACTGGCAATTTAGACCCCGATACCTTTATGCGCCCGATTTTAAGTTGCAATACACAAAATGAAGCGACAAATTTATCCCATTGGTGTTTTTCTTCTTTTAATCACGCTTTAACCCAAGCATTATTGGCAAAATCAACGAATGCGCGTGCTTATTTTTATAATCAAGCGCAAGCTATTGCTTTAAGTAAAGTGCCGATTATTCCCATTGCCAATGTGAAACGAATTTTAGTGGTCAACAGTCGAGTTAAAGGTTTGAATTTAACGCCTTTTGGCAATATCCATTTTTCAAGTTTATATTTAAAAGCGGAGGATAAATAATGCTATCTGCCTTTTTGCGTCGCACACTTTTGGCTTTAATGACTTTATTTATGCTTTCCTTAATCAGCTATGCGATTTTATTAAAAGACCCATTAAATGCCGAATTAGCCATTCCACATATTTATTCCGGCTATTTTGTGTATATACAAAATTTACTGCACGGGAATTTAGGCATTAGTTATCAAGGGGGCGAATCTTTAACGCGTACAATTTTTGCTGTTTTACCGCCTACCTTGGAACTTTGTTTTACCGCAATGTTACTGGCTATGATATTTGGGATTCCTTTGGGCTTTTTAGGTGCAATTCCAGATAAACCTTGGCTGAGCCATTTTGTGCGCGCAACCTATTTAGTTGGCTTATCCATTCCTATTTTTTGGCTTGCGCCTATTGTGCTTTATTTTTCTGCGATTCAAGGTTGGGAAATTTCTGCCATTGGACAATATAATTTGCTTTACGACATTCCGACTATTTCCGGTTTTCCGCTTATTGATATGTGGTTTGTTGATGTGCCTTATCGTTTGAAAATTATTCAAAATGTTTTACAACATTTAGCTCTTGTGACTTTGGTACTCACCATTTTACCTATGATGGAAATTGTACGTTTTATTCAACAACGTACTTTATATTTACGCACACAAAATTACATTAAAGTTGCGCTTTCTCGTGAAGCGACAAAATTTCAAGTGCTTTATAAATTTGTGCTACGCAATAGCTTACCGCAGTTAGTGTCACAATTTCCGCGTCTTTTTATTTTGCTTATTACGCAATGTATGTTGATTGAAGGCACCTTTGGTTGGCCGGGAATTGGTAACTGGTTAATTAATGCCGTACGCAGTCAAGATTACAACAGTATTTCAGCGGGCGTTATGGTCATTGGTTTGTGTATTTTATGTGTGAATATTTTAATGCAATCTTTAATGTTCTTACTTGATCCATTCAATAAAAAGGGCTGGTATGTTAAATAATTCTGTTGACTCTTTTCGTCACAACAAACATTTACGTCAACTTTGGTTAACTTTTTATCAAGATAAAGTTGCTTTGTATTGTTTTTATGTTTTTGTAGGGCTGATTTTTATTTCGCTCTTTGCCCATTCCCTTGCGCCTTATTCGGCTAATCAGCAATTTATCGGGCAGGCTTTATTGCCCCCTTCTTGGATTGAACATGGTGAAATCGCCCATTTTTTCGGCACGGATAATATTGGCCGTGACACCTTAAGCCGTCTTTTAATTGGCACGCGTTACACGTTTGGCGCCGCATTGATTATCGTTACCTGCACGGCGCTTTTAGGTGGGTTCTTTGGTGTTTTAGCGGGACTTTCTCATGGCGTACGTTCGCGTTTATTAGGGCATTTTTTCGATAGTTTTATTTCTATCCCAACCTTATTAACGGCCATTATTATTGCAAGTTTAATGGAATCGAGTTTAATCAATGCAATGTTAGCCATTACTTTAGCTTTACTTCCTTATTTTATTCACGAAATTTCATCGGTGGTACGCCAAGAACTTAACAGCAATTATGTGATGATGTTGCGTTTAGACGGGGCTACCCATTGGCAACAATTAAAAGCCTGCTTCGTGCCGAATGTTTTAGTTCGTTATATTCGTGAAATTGGTAAAGTTTTTGTGGTCGCTTTAGTTGATAGTGCCGCCTTAAGTTTTATTTCTTTAGGCGCACAACCGCCAACGCCAGAATGGGGACTGATGATTAAAGATTCTGTTGATTTAATCTTTCTTGCCCCTTGGCTTGTTATTTTACCTGGCTTAGCCTTGTTATTTACGGTGATGATTTGGTTGTTATTTAGTAACGGCCTTTGTCGCGCGATTGAAAATTATTATGAGTAACCCATGGCTTTATTAGATATTCGTAATTTATGCGTGGATATTTCCACGGAATACGGCAAAATTAAAATTATTGATAATGTGTCTTTAACCTTAGATACCGGAGAATTTTGTGGCTTAATTGGCGAGTCAGGTTCAGGCAAAAGTATTATCGCTAAAATTATTTGTAATGAAATTCAAGATAATTGGAACATTCGCGCCGACCGTTTCCGCTTCGATGACGTAGAGTTATTAAAATTAAGTCCCAATAAGCGCCGACGGGTTGTGGGCAGTAAAATTGCTTTAGTTTCACAAGCGGCTTTAGGCACACTGGATCCGACGAAAAAAATTGGCTCTCAAATCAAGCAAAATATTTCCAGTTGGACCTTTAAAGGTAAATGGTGGCAATATTTTGGTTGGAAACGTCGCCGTACTATTGAATTATTGCATCGCGTTGGTATTCAAGATCATAAAGATATTATGCAAAGTTACCCTGAAGAAATTACAGAAGGGGAACGCCAAAAAGTACTTATTGCCATGGCTGTTGCAAACCGTCCACGTTTATTAGTGGCCGATGAACCTGCTAATGCTTTAGAAGGCATAACGAAAATGCAAATTTTCCGCTTACTTTCAAGTATGAATAAAAATCTCGGCACGACAATTTTACTTGCAAGTAATGAGGTGAATTATATTTTGGAATATTGCGATAATTTAAGCATTTTATATTGCGGACAAAATGTAGAATCTGGCCCAACGGAAGCGTTAAGCAAAATGCCTCACCACCCTTATACAAAAGCCATTTTGCATGCGATGCCTAATTTTAGCCAACCTATTCCAAGTAAAAGTCACTTAGGCACTTTGCGCGGAAATGTTCCGATGCTTAATCAACTGCCTATTGGTTGCCGTTTAGGTCCTCGTTGTCCATTTTCGCAAAAAAAATGTATTTATAAACCACCACTTACTAAATTAAAACAGCAAGAATATGCTTGCCACTTCCCACTCAATTTACGGGATTTTCAAGTAAAAACAAAAGAACAGCCTACACCACTTGTGGTGAAAAATAACGAATTGATGGATTAAGGAAAAGTTATGTCACCATTACTTAAAGTTGCTCATTTAAATAAAACCTTTGTGGATCCCACCTTTTTTTTCCGCAATAACCTTTTTTATGCGATTCGTGATGTGAGTTTTTCTTTAGAAGCGCGTCAAACTTTAGCCATTATCGGCAAAAATAGTTCTGGCAAGTCCACACTCGCTAAGCTCTTGGTGGGGTTAATTCCGCCAAGTAGTGGCGAAATGAAATTTAAAGGGCGTCTTTTAACCTTTGGCGATTACCATTTCCGCGCAAAACATATTCGGATGCTGTTTCAAAATCCCGATGCCATGTTTAATGGGCGTTTAAATGTTGGGCAAATTTTAGACGAACCTTTGAAAATCATCACTTCTCTTTCTCAAGAAGAACGCGATGAAAAAATCGGCCATACTTTACGTTTAGTTGGGCTTTACCCTGACCACGCCAATATGCGCATTAGTATGATGTCCGCCAATCAAAAACAACGTGTTGCCTTAGCGCGAGCATTAATTTTAAATCCTGAAGTGATTATTATTGACGACGCTTTAGCCAATTTAGATGCGACGGTAAAAATTCAAATGATGAATTTATTGCTTAAAATTCAAAAGCGTTTAGGAATTGCCTATGTGTATATTGGGCAAAATTTAGGCATTGTAAAACACATTTCTGATAAGGTATTGGTGATGGACCAAGGTAAAATGGTGGAATATGGGGAAACGAAAACCGTTTTTACTGAACCTAAAGCGGATATTACCAAGCGTTTAATTGAAAGTGAGTTTGGTAAAATTCTTACTCTCGACGCTTGGTACGAATAAAGTTACAAAAAAACTCGCGCCGAAAATTTAACTTTTTTTCGGCGCGAGTGCTTTTTATGTTTTATTTAATTTTCGTGACTTTTAAATCCATCACTGCAGGATCGTGGTCAGATGCGCGATAAATGTCGTTGTAACGATGTGAACATTTGCCATCATCCGTACAATTATATTTATTCGCATATTCAAATAATGTGGATTCGCCAGCATTAATATTCCAATCATTTGCATCGGCAACACTTGGTACTAATTGTGGTGAAATTAAAATATAGTCCAATGTACCAATATGATTGTTATAGGAATAACTATAAGAATTTGGATGTAATTTACGAATAATGTTGACGTAACCAAAGGTATTTGAAACCACTTTACCCGTTGCATCGGTTAATTGTTTTCCGGTTTCTTTACTGCCTAAGAAGGTAAAGGCACTGCTTTTAATCACATGATCTTTCGGTGCGTTATCACGATTTGTTAACACCATAATCGGATCTTCATTACCATAGGAATTTAAATCCCCGATAATCACTTTCGGCCCTTGAATTTTTTCTAATTCGCTACCTAACTGATAAGCGGCGGCAACGCGGAAGTTTTCGCAAGAACCTTGTTTATCAAGGTCAAGTTTTTTACCGTCTTTCACATCTTCCCAACATACTGAACCTTTAGATTTAAAGTGGTTAACTGCAACCGTTAACACTTTATTTGTGCCGTTAATTTTAAAGGTTGGCGCAACAGTATCACGTTGATAAGCGTTACCAAAGAACATTTTTGGTCGTTTGCCGTCTAAATAACGCACAACAGGCGCATGTTGTTGTGGCATTTTAATAATGCGGTAATTTTCTAAAGTGACTTTATTTTTCTTATAAAGCACTTGGTTAGAAATCGCGTCTGTACCAATATATTTTTCACCATTTTTCGGCGCGATATAGGTGTAATGATCGGCTGGATTTTTAATTTTGCTATTGATTTTGTTAACTAAATCCGCCACGGCTGATTTGTCATCAAACCCATTATTTTCAATTTCCATTAAACCTACAATATCCGCATTTAAACGAACAATGGCATTAACGATTTTGTCGCTTTGTAATTGGAATTCTTTTTCTGATTTCGCACCACGATTTTGGTGTAATGGATTACGCGATGCATCATATGGTGGGTTGAAATAGTTCAACACGTTAAAACTTGCAATACGTAAATCGCCACCTTGTTTTAAGGCCGGTAACGCTAATCTATCTTGTGTATGGATAAAGGTATTTTTATCTGCGGTATTGGTCACATACAAGCGATATTTGCCGTAAGAATAACCGACAACCCCTTCTAAACCATCTACTAAATCGTTAATGCGAATATAATGATCGGTACTTCCTTTGCCGTTAGGTTGACCAAATTCTGGATACCAAAGAATTTGTCCTCTCGGCGGACGTTTGAAGGATTCTACTACTAAATTATCATTCGCCGTATTATCTGGCGCGCTTGTTGGTGCTTTGTGTTGATTTGGGTGATGTTGCGCACCTTTATGAGCAAGAAGTAAATTATTGCGGAAAGGACCGTAATCAAAACCAAAATTTTTTGTTACATATAAATCAGATTTTTTCTCAATTCGTACCAACATACCTTCATAGCGTTCTAATGATTGTTGGAAATTTTTATCCTCAATATTTAACACCACAGGTTTTGGTAATGGCATATTTGATTGCAACACCTTAACTTGGCGCACATCAACTAATTTTGTCCATTTATAATCTTCTTTGACTTTTGCGACGACATCGACTAAATCGCCCACTTTAAGTTTAGAAATGTCGCTTGTTTCTACGAAAATCCCATCTGAGGTAGCCGGGTTATTATCACTTTCCCCTTGTAAGAAGAAGCCTACGGGTAAATCACGTCCTAATTCTTGGGTTTGAATGGCTGTTACAACACCTTTTACTTGATAAAAATTTTGTGATGTATATTGACCATTTTTAACATCAATTCCTGGAACAGGGGAAAATTCTTGGGTACCTTGTAAGTCTTGAACTGTTGCAGGCAAGATTGAGCTTGGTACTGTTGAACAGCTTGCTAAAATGGCACTGCTCACTAAAACCGCAAGTAGATTTCTTTTCATAGCATTTCCTCAAATAGATTAAATTTTAGCATCTTACTTATTTTTCTTATTTTTTAAGAAAGTTTCCAAGTGATGCGCATTTATGATGAATGGCGCACATTCTATGCAAAAAATTTCAAGTAAAACGTGAACTAGTTCACAAATTTAGCATTTTCTTTTTGATATTAAAAAGTTAAGCGAATAAAGTAAGCAACTCTAAACTTTGTCATACTTAATTTTTACAAGGTGTATATTATGAAGAAAAAACTTATCGCACTAACTTTAGCTGCCGTAACTGCGGGCGCTTCTAATGCAACAATTTTTTATCAACAAGACGGCACCAAAATCAGCCTTTACGGTTCGGTTCGTGTTTTATTTACCAAGTTAGAAGATAGTCGTACTGACTTAATCAATGACGGTTCTCGTTTTTGGTTAAACTTCTCTCAAGAAATGGGAGGGGGTGCTACCGCCTTCGCAGCAATGCAATTACGTCCGCAAACGCAATATGACGATAATTTTAGTGACGGTTTTTCTACTCATCGTATCTACTCTGGTTTACGTTTCGCTAACATTGGTGAAATTTCTTTCGGTAACCAATCAACTATTGCTAACCGCCTTAAAACTTCTGACTTTACTGAAAAATTTGGTGGCATCACACGCGCAGGTGTAGCTTATTCTAACGAAGGTACTTATCGTACTTATGGTCGTACACAATATGGTTTAAATACTTCAGGCCGAAAAGTTATTCATGTTCAAACTGCCGAATGGAATGGTTTAACCTTTGGTGCAGACTATATTTTTGCCCGTAATGGTTCTGAACGCAAAAAAGAATTTAAAGGTAAAGTTCGAGACAACTACAAAAATGACCAATGGCAAGCAGGGGTTTTATATTACAAACGCCTTGACGATTTACGCTTAAAAGCTAATGCTGTTTATGGTTATCAACGTGTTAACCCTACTTTAAATTCTCGTAGCTATGGTTTAGGTTTAGGTTTAGGTTATCATGCCTTTAACTTTGGTATTGATTTACTACGCGATAAAAACACATGTAGTGATAAATACAAAAACTCTTGTGGCGGTGATGACACAAGCCATCAAACTGCATGGCAAGTCGGTGCTAAATATTACATCACTTACCCTTGGGATGTTTATTTTGCATATCGTCAAACCAAATACCATGATAGCGTAAAAAATAAAGGTTTCTCTTTAGGTTCACACTATCAAATTACCCGTCGCGTAAAAGCGTTTGTAGAATATGCAACCAACAAAGCGTCAAATGTATATAAATACTCTTATGGCTACAATAAAGGTAAATGGGCATATCCAACAGAACGCCAAAATGGCTACTACGCAGGTTTACGTGTAGATTTCTAATTTAAACTCGCTCATGCGCTCTTAACATATTGAGCGCATTTAGCTTGTTATCACTCGCGCCGAAAATTTAACTTTTTTTTCGGCGCGAGTTTTTTTATTTTCTGCGCTCAAGCCTGTTTGTTCTTTTTTCTAACTTCCCGTATGCTCGTTTAATTTTTTAACCTACTGAAAGGGATTTTATGCTTCTCTTACGCCCACATCATTTATTATGTTTTCAAGCTTTTCGCGGAAAAGGTTATAGCCCAACTTTTGTCAGCGCAATGAAAAACACCATCAAAAACTTACAAAACAATCCCAAACAGCTCATTTTTTTAAGCCCGACTTTTGATAATATCTGCGCTTTTTGTCCACGAAAAAATGATCTTTGTAAAGAAAATCATTCAGTTATACAAATGGATAAAAAAGTTATGGCGCGTTTTTCTCTATCAAAAGGCCCGATTGAATATGAAACGGCCTTAAAAAAAATATTTTTACATTTTTCCGCTCACGATCATCATTTCATTTGTGCCTCTTGTTCTTGGTACAAACAGGGCTTTTGCCATAAAGAATTACTCGCCTTTGCCCATTCTTTTCAGCAAGTTTCTAATTCTTAACGAACTAAAATAAAAAAAGTGCGCTTTGAAACGCACTTTTATCTTCTTTTTACTGATCACTCGCGCCGAAAATTTATTTTTCGCTACGAAATGACGTTAATCAATTTCATTTAATAAGCTTTCAGAAAGCACTTGCGGTTTTTTCACCTCTAATTTTCCGTTATGAATACGGTAATTTAGATTTTGAAAATAAGCTTCACGAGACATAATGTAAGAATCTTGCGCTTGACGTAACATTTGCTCTTTTCCTAAAAAATTCGCTCGTTTATCAACGCCTTGCACGACATATTTCACTAATCCCCAAGGCATCGCAATTAAAGAATACATAGGATAAGCGTAATCAGCCAAACCGCCTAAATCTTGACGTGGCGTGGCAGGGCCATACACGGGCAACATAACATAAGGCCCAGTTTCAACCCCATAAACGCCAAGAGTATCACCAAAACGGCGTTGCTCTTGCGTTTGCAAACTAGGCACTTTACTTGCCCAATCAATTAAACCACCTAAGCCAAAAATACTGTTAAACCAAAAACGGGTAAAATGCGTCATGGCCACAGGTACGTTGCCTTCAAGTAAATAATTCACAAAACTTGCTGGTTCATCAAGGTTATTGGCCACATTCACTAAGCCTGTTTTCACAGGTTGAGGAATATAATCTTTCCAACCTTTCGCAACGGGACGTAAAAAATAAGGGTCTAAATAGTCATAATTGACTTTCCACATCGCGCGATTAAAACCCTCTAAAGGGTCTTTGCGCACACCTGTTTGCGGGTCAACGCTAGCACAGCCTGTTAAAAGCGTGCCAGCTAACATGAAAACGCCAAGTGCTTTGCTTTTTTTCATCTTATTTCCTTTCTATTCCTTAATTTTTCGCTAATTGCATCAAAATTCGGCGCACAGGCTCGGCCGCGCCCCATAATAATTGGTCGCCCACACTAAATGCGCCAAGATATTCTTCACCCATCGCTAATTTACGTAAACGTCCAACCGGAACATTTAATGTGCCTGTTACTGCCGTTGGGGTTAATTCTTTTAATGTCGCTTCTTTTTCATTCGCTACAACTTTTACCCATGGATTATGCGCCGATAAAATGCTTTCAATTTCAGCTAATGGTAAATTTTGTTTTAATTTAATGGTAAATGCTTGGCTATGGCAACGTAATGCACCAATGCGTACGCAATAGCCATCTACTGGAATTTTATCTTCGTTTCGGCCTAAGATTTTGTTTGTTTCAACGAAACCTTTCCATTCTTCTCTTGTTTGGCCGTTTGGCATCAATGTATCAATCCAAGGAATTAAACTGCCCGCCAATGGTGCGCCAAAATTTTCTTGTGGGAAATCTTTTGCTCGCATTGTTTCTGTTACTTGACGTTCAATATCTAAAATTTGGCTTGCTGGATCTTGTAATTCTTCACGCACAACGTTTTCTAAAACGCCCATTTGTTGCAACAATTCACGCATATTTTTCGCCCCAGCACCTGATGCGGCTTGATAAGTGGCAACAGAAACCCATTCCACTAAATCTTTTTCGAATAATCCGCCTAAAGCCATTAACATCAAACTTACCGTACAATTACCGCCGACAAAGGTTTTTCCACCTTTTTCAATCGCTTGATTGATGACATTTTGGTTAACCGGGTCAAGAACAATTACGGCATCTTCTTCCATTCGTAAAGCAGAAGAGGCGTCAATCCAATAACCTTGCCAACCTGCCGCGCGCAACTGAGGATAAACGGCGTGAGTATAACCACTTCCTTGGCAGGTTACGATAATATCCAACGCTTGTAAGGCTTCAAAATCGTATGCGTCTTGTAAAAGGGAATTTTTCGGTGCGAGTTCCTGTTCAAAAGCAAAGTTTGGCGCAACTTGCCCTACTTGCGAAGTACTAAAGAAAACAGGCTCTAAAGAAGCAAAATCTTTTTCTTCTTGCATACGTTGCATTAAAACGGAACCAACCATGCCACGCCAACCAATAAAACCAACTTTTTTCATAATTATTCCTTATGTTATGTTTACAATTATTCTTTTTCCAATTCCAAGCGATGAATATAGCGCAAAGCCGACACGCCTGTTCCGAAATACCCTAACATTCCTGCGATAAAAATTAAAATCACTCCTTCTAGTAGATTTAAATTTTGCAGTTGAAAATGACTGTGAAATAAAGGCGTAATAGAAGCAACGTCTTGTGCAATGAGCTGTAATAAAATAAAGCTGAGCACACAAGCTAACACACTTCCGCCTAACACATAGAGCAAGCCTTTAAATAAAAAAGGACGTAAAATAAAATTTTTCGTTGCCCCTAAAAGTTGCATAACTTCAATTTGTTTTTTATGGCTATACACTTCTGCGCGAATTGTCGTTGTTATAATCAACAACACCGATAACAGCATTAACCCTGTACAAAATAAGGCAATTTTAACGAAAAGCGCACTTAACACCACCATTTTTTGCAAAAATTCTTGTTCGATCTGCACGCTTTCGACCCCTTGAATTTGCGCAAACTCTTGGCTTAACTTTTGCAGTTGAGCTTGCTTAGCCGGCACTTCTTTAAGGCTTACAATCACCGCTTCTGGTAATAAACTACGATCAAACCAACTGGCATCTTGCGTTAAAGAAAATTCAGCTAATTGATCCAAACTTTTTTGCGCCGATAAATATTCCACTTTCTGCACATTTTTGTGCTGACGTAAGGTCGCTAAAACCTTTTCTGTTGCATCTTGAGATAACTTTGGCTGTAAAAATAAAGTCACTTCACCTTGTAAGCCATATTGATTTTGTAGGCTTTGCGTATTTTTCCACAACAAATAACTGACTGTTGGCAAACAAAAAGCAATGCCAATTGCTAGGATAATAAAAAAAGTACCGACTTTTTGCCGACATAAATCTCGAAATGCATGGCGTAAAGCATAAAATTGTTGCTCTTGCCAACTTGCGATGGATATTGACATGCTTTCTCCTTAAGCTAATCGCCCTTGTTCTAAGCGCAAACAACGAAATGGTCCTTGTTTTAAGATATCTAAATCATGAGTGGCAATTAAAATGGTCATTCCGTATTCATTAAATTGCGAGAATAAATGAAAAATTTCTCTTGATAAGCCTAAATCTAGGTTTCCTGTGGGTTCATCGGCTAATAAAATTTTCGGCTTATGTACAATAGCTCGCGCAATATCTACGCGTTGTTTTTCACCACCCGAAAGTGAAGAGGGAAAATAATTTGCATAGCCTTTTAAACCAACAATATCTAAAGCTTCGCAGGCTTGTTTATGGGCTGATTTTTCCGCCATACCTGCAATAATCAATGGTAAAGCAACGTTATCTAACACGCTTTGATGCTCCAACAAACGCTCTTCTTGATGCACCATACCAATTTGACGGCGTAAAAAAGGAATTTCTCTTGAGGGTAAGCGCGTAATATCTTGCCCATCAAAAAAAATTCGACCACCATTGGCGCGTTCCATAGCCATAATTAACTTTAATAACGTACTTTTCCCCGCACCAGAATGCCCGATTAAATAAGTTAAACTGCCAACAGGAAGATGAAAATTAATGCCCTGCAAAGCTGATTTTTTACCAAAATACACCTTATTGACATCTTCAAATCGAATCATTTTTACTCCCCTTTAGTTATAATAGTTCGGAATTATAAAGGATTTCATAGAAAAAAAAACGCACAACGTTGATTTGTTGTGCGTTTTTTCTTTGCGCTTGTCAATCTAACCGAGTATTTCTTGCATAAAATGCTCAGTTTCACTTTTCGCTTCCGCCGGCATTAAGACACACCCACTACGCTCTCGTTTTTTTTCTAAAAAAATTAAACATAAGTTCTCCTTTTATCTTGCTTTTGGCGGAATAGGTTTTATCGTTAATTCTCTAATTTTTTTATTTGCTTCATCTTGCCAGGATGAGTGGTGTACTAATTCAAAATAGGCTTGTTGAATTTGTTTATAGGTCACCTCTTTATAATTAAACCAATAAGGCTCTCTATCATAAATTCTAAGACGGCCCTGATTATTCACCTCAGCAATATAAATATTATCTAGTTTAGCGACTAAAATTGCCCGATTTCTTTCCCCTTTAATAAGGTTTTGCCAACTTTTCTTATTTGGTTCTTTTTGTAAATACCATTTAGGTAAAAATAGGCGTATATTTTGTAAACGTCCTGCGCTCCAATAAGCCAACCAAAATTTACTGCGCACATGCCAATGTTCCTTCGCAATAGACGACGCTCCTGTTGAATTAGACACTTTATCTAAGCATTGATAAAGTGGTAGGTCTTCTTTATCTAAACCAACAAAAAAAGTTTACCTATATAAGTAAACTTTTACTTGTTAGCGTAACATTTACCCCTTCTTTAAAAAGTTTATACTACAACTTAGCAAGTTTTTCTGCATTACATTCACTTTCCCCAGCATTTGCAAACTGTTTTTGAATAGTCCTAAAACTTTCTTGGATGCCTTTAAATTTAGGTAGTGGTTTTTTCGCTAATCTAATATAAGAAGAAAGATGTAACTTCTGTTCCATTAATTCATATCCTTCTTATTTTGTAATAAACTCTCCTCTTTCTCAGTGATTTTAGGTTCACTAAAAATAAAACGAAATTCAATGCGACGATTAGCAGGATCATCGGTTGAAGTCAGATGTTCGTGACCTTTTAAAGGGCGTTCTGAACCGTAACCTGAAATAGAAAAAATCTTTTGTCCTAAACGGTTTGTTAAATCATTTAATACGCTATGGGTTTGCACCAAATAATGGTAAACCGTGTTGGATCGCGCTGTAGAAAGGTTTCTATTCATCGCGCCTAATTTATCCCCTAAAAAGGCTTGATTATCCGTATGTCCTTCAATAAAAATTGCATCTAATTCATTGTGAAAAGGGTTAACTTTTTGGCAATATTTTGTTTTAAATTCTGAAGTATTAGGCGCAAAACAAATTACTTCACTAGCCAATACACTGGCAATATTTTCTAAACGTTTTTGATTTTGAGTATTCACTTCTGCACTCCCCGTTTGAAATGAAATCGCACTTTCTGGAATACGCAAAATGCCTCGTTCTGCATCAACTTTTAAACGAATTTGAGCTTTCGCCTCAATATTATCCGCAATACGCTCTAATAAAATTTGTCGAGCCTGATTGTTATTCGTCAAGCGTGACTGAATATCTTGCAAGTGATTTTGAATTTCTTGCGTATTTTGTTTTTCAAGCATCAATTGTTGCGCCATTTCTTCGGCTTCAATCGTTTTTTTCATTAAATTTGACTTAATATCTTGCAACTCTTCTTGAATCGCCTGCATATGTTTCTTTTCATCCATTAATTGCCGTGTCATATTTTCTGCTTCAGTTGCCTTTTTATTCGCATGCATAATAAAAATCATCAAAGCGAAAATGAAAATAAATAAAAGCCCTGACATTAAATCTGAAACACTAGAAAGATAACTCCCTTCATCACCCTCTCGGCTAATAGATGGACATCTTACACTTCGTTTTGCCACTCTTTTCTCCTAATTTTAATCCTTAAGGTGTTATTTTCTATAAAGTTTCATGCGAGTTCATATAAAAATAAAGATGTAACTTATCTTCCATTAATTCATCTCCTTATTATTTTGTAATAAACTTTCTTCTTGCGCGCTGATTTTAGGTTCACTAAAAATAAAACGAAATTCAATGCGACGATTGGCAGGATCATCGGTTGAAGTCAGATGTTCGTGACCTTTTAAGGGGCGCTCTGAACCGTAACCTGAAATAGAAAAAATCTTTTGTCCTAAACGGTTCGTTAAATCATTTAATACGCTATGGGTTTGCACCAAATAATGGTAAACCGTATTAGATCGCGCCGTAGAAAGTTTGCGGTTCATCACCCCTAACTTATCCCCTAAAAAGACTTGATTGTCCGTATGCCCTTCAATAAGAATTGCATCTAATTCATTGTGAAAAGGGTTAATTTTTTGACAATGTTTCGTTCTAAATTCTCGACTATTAGGGGCAAAACAAATCACTTCTCTTGCCAATACACTGGCAATATCTTCTAAACGTTTTTGATTTTGAGTATTCACTTCTGCACTACCCGTTTGAAAAGAAATAGCGTTTTCTGGAATACGCAAAATGCCTCGTTCTACATCAACATTTAAATGAATATGAGCTTTAGCCTCAATATTATCCGCAATACGCTCCAATAGAACTTGTCTCGCCTGATTATTATTCGTTAAACGTGATTGAATATCTTGTAACTGGGTTTGAAGTTGCTCTATATGTTTCTTTTCATCCATTAATTGTTGGGTCATATTTTCTGCTTCACTTGCCTTTTTATTCGCATGCATAATAAAAATCATCAAAGCGAAAATGAAAATAAATAAAAGCCCTGACATTAAATCTGAAACACTAGAAAGATAACTCCCTTCATCACCCTCTCGGCTAATAGAGGGACATCTTACACTTCGTTTTCCCACGCCTTTCTCCTATTTATTTACGATGATTTAGAGCATGTATTTTTTCTATAATTTGCTTGCATTCATTCAGTTGTTTTTTCCACTCTTGGTTAATGCTTTGCTGATGCTCACCATAACCTTGAACCGTTGTTGCTAAAATATCTAAGGCGCCACTAAATGTCATATCGGCTTGAGAAATATTTTTACGTAAGGTTTCGTGCATTTTTTCTAAAGAACCGCCGAGATCTTTCACATTATCCGCTAATAAGCCTTGCATCATTTCTCTTTGATTATTAAGACTGGAATTAAATCCTTGAGTTTGTTTTTCTATGCTGTTTTTAATTTCTTGTGCTTGACTACGTAACATCTCACGCTGATATTCCAAACTCTCTTTAAACTCTTGAATTTGAATTGCCATTGTTTTTTGTTGCTTATCAACGAGCATTTGAGTCGCTTTTTGTTGTTCTGCTAAATCTTGTAAAGATTGCGTAAATTCAGTGAATTCATTAGGGTCAAAGTTTTCTAATATTGTATTAAATTCCTCTATAACGTCATTAAACTCACTTAATAAGGTACGTTGTTCTGTTAAAACTTCTCCAATACTTTCCATATGGTTAGCAACCATCGGTAAGCCTTTATCTAAAGATTGTGTAAATGTTTCACCAGCTTGAGTGATATTTTGCGTAATCTGTTCAACTTGTTCGCCGGCGTATTGACTATGTTGTACAAAATCCGCACCTAATTGACGAAGGGTTTTACTCATTTCATTTAAATAAGTTTTATTTTCTAACAGTTGCTGATTTAATACATTTCCTGTTTCTTCTGCACTTGCTTTCATCGTTGTTAACATATTTTCCACTTGTGAAGCGGCATCTTTTATTTGTTTTGCAGACTCTAACAATGAATTGTTTAACTCTTGCATATGCTGAGCTAAGCTCTCACTAAAACGCTCCATAGCTTCTAACATAACACCTGAAATATGTTCTGCTTGATTATCCGCCATTTTTTCCAAACTCCTCTTTAATTCGCAGTTGCCAATCTTCATCAAGTTTTCGTAAAATTTCTCTATTTCGGCGCATCACTCCAACTGCATCAAACTGCAATTCCGCCATTGTGCGCACTGGAATATTTTTTTCTAAAAGTGCATTGAATTTAACAATTTCATTTAAAAGTTTGTGACGTATTGATTTAAAGCGATTTTGAAAAATCATTGCCATACATAAACCAACAATAGAGGTGATAAAAGCTAATGAGGCACCTTGTAATAAACTTCTTAATTGCCCCGTCATTTCCGTAATATTGACATCGCCTGCATTAAAATTTCCCATACCTAAATGAATACCCGCCGCTAGGCCTAAGAAAGTAAATAACAGCCCTAAGCCCGTTAATATGCCAGGTACTACATTAAACCAATCCATATTACAGCAACTTAATACCAATCTTTCTTCATTAAAGAAATTTGAAGGATAGGAAAGAGAAATCAATCTCACCACTTCTGGATCATCTTCATCGACTTCTTTTTTAACGCTACGGGTGTATTCTTGCCAAAGAGTATTAATTTTTCTATTTACATTTTTTTTGCTAATCAATTCCTCTTCAAGATTATCCCAATTTTGAGATAAATCATGCCCAATTTTTTTTCGCGCTTCTAACAGAGCATCATAAATGCTATAAGTTTTTAATTTTAAACGATATAGTTCTCTTCCTCCTACGGCAATAATGAAAGCACTTAAGCCCCACACACAGAGGTCATTGACTAAAATATTTGCAATAAAATCAAACAAAATGTTTATCTCCTTAAAAATGAAAGGATAAATTCTACACAACTTTTTTTATTTTTGAAGATCTGTAAATAAAAATACTCATAATCGATTAAGCGCATAAAAAAACGCACAACGTTGATTTGTTGTGCGTTTTTTCTTGAGGTTTATAAAGCATTTTTTATTTTTGCAGGGCGTCCTTGACGAAATTTTATCAAGGTCAATTTTTCGGTGCGAAAGGATTTTTTCAAAGGATAAAATGAGGGGCTAAATTTACTCCAAGCTAAGGCCAACATAAAAAATCCTGCTTGCAATAAAATAATACATGGGCCTGTTGCGCCATCAATATGAAAGCTAATAATTACGCCTAATAAGCTACTTACCACAGACATCGCAACGGCAAGCATGAGCATACGATTAAAACGTTTCGTTAATACATAAGCCGTCACGCCTGGGGAAATTAACATGGCTACCACTAAAATCACACCCACAACTTGCATTGCGCTTACAATTGTTAATGCTAATAAAATCAATAACGTATAATGTAATTTTTGTGGTGATAAGCCTACAACTCGGCTATGGCTTGGATCAAAACAATACAATAGAAAATCTTTGTATTTCAATAAAATAACCGTTAATACAATGCTACCTAAAATTGCAGTTTGCCATAAATCACTATCGGATACGCCTAATAAATTTCCAAATAAAATGTGCATTAAATGCTGTTCTGTTTCAACTTTACTAAAAAGAACAAGGCCAAAGGCAAACATTCCTGAAAAGACAATACCCATCACCGTATCTTCTTTAAGTCGGCTATTTTCTTTTAAAAAACCCACGCCAAGCGCGCAACTTAAACCTGAAAAAAAAGCGCCCACTGCTAAAGGCAACCCCATGAGATAGGCTAATACCACACCCGGTAAGACGGCATGGGAAACCGCATCGCCCATAAGCGACCAACCTTTTAACACCAAATAACAAGAAAGGACGGCACAAATAATGGCAACAATTAATGCTGTCCATAACGCATTTTGCATAAAAGGATATGTAAACGGGGCGAAAAACCAATTAACCATGTATTTTCTCCTTTTCTAATCTCATTTTGCGCTCACGCAATAAACCGTATTTCGGTGAAAATAAAAATGCCCAAATAAATAAAATCGTTTGTAAGCTCACAATAACGCCACCTGTTGCGCCATCTAAAAAATAACTTAAATAAACGCCGACAAAACTTGTTGTTACGCCAAATAACACCGCGTATAAAGCGAGTTTTTTAAAGTTATCCGTTAATAAATACGCCGTTGCTCCCGGCGTTATCACCATAGCGATCACTAAAATTGCCCCCACAGTTTGTAAGGCGGCTACAACACAGGCTGAAAGTAAAGTAAAAAAGAGAACTTGATAAAAAGTTACCGGTAAGCCTGAAGCCTTCGCTTGAATTTCATCAAAGAAAACAAGCAATAAATCTTTCCAAAATAAGGCTAATAATAATGAGCAAACGGCAACAATAATGCCCACTTGCAAAATATCTTCATCGGCTATTCCTAAAATATTACCGAAAATAATGTCTTGTACATTTACCGCCGTAGGATTTAAAGAAATAATCAATAAACCGAAAGCAAAGAAAGTGGTGAAAATAAAACCAATAATGGCATCTTCGCGCAATTTAGAAATTGATTTAATCCATAAAATGGAAATCGCAGCAAAAATCCCCGAAAAAAAGGCGCCAATCGAATAAGGCAAGCCAAGATAGTAGGCCAAGGCTACCCCAGGTACAACCGAATGAGATAGCGCGTCCCCAATTAAAGACCAACCTTTCAACATTAAGTAGGCAGATAAAAAGGCACAAATACCGCCGACTAGCGCACTTAAAAATAAGGCTTTTAACATATAAGTATAATGAAAAGGCGCAAGTAATATTTCCATAAAAAATCCTTAAATTCGGTGCGAATCTGTTTTTGCACAGGCTTTTTTCACTTTGGCCGGTGGATCGTTTTTCGTTTGCCCATAAAAAATGGCTGGGCGTTCGTCATCGGTTAATACCGTTACGGTTCGTCCATCACTTTCATGATCGTGATGTAACGCGGTTCCTGTTAACTGCACATGGCGCAAGACGCCACCAAAAACTTGTTCTAAATTTTCTTGGGTAAAGGTGGTTTCCGTCGGCCCTACGGCTAAAACCGTACGATTAATCATCACGACTTGATCGCAAAAATCCGGCACTGAGCCTAAATTATGCGTAGAAACTAAAATTAAATGCCCTTCCGCGCGTAATTGACCTAATAAATCTACAATGGCATTTTCCGTTTTTACATCCACGCCCGTAAAAGGTTCATCCAGTAAAATAATCAAACTTTCTTGTGCTAAAGCGCGTGCTAAAAAAACGCGTTTTTTTTGTCCGCCCGAAAGTTCCCCAATTTGTCTATCCGCTAAATGAGCAATATCAACGCGTTCCATAGCAGATTGCACTTTCGCTTTATCTGTTGCGCTTGGAATACGTAAAAAATTCATATAACCAAAGCGCCCCATCATCACTACGTCATAAACAGATACCGGAAATTGCCAATCAACTTCTTCACTTTGTGGCACATAAGCCACCAAGTTTTGCTTTAAGGCTTGTTTAATTGGCAATCCACATAAACGCACTTCGCCTGTTTGAGGTTTGACTAACCCCATTAAACTTTTAAATAAGGTTGATTTTCCACTTCCGTTTACCCCAACCAAAGCGCAATTCATTCCGCCTTCTAAGGCAAAATTCATATCAAAAATCGCTTGATGCCCGTTGTTATAACGCACGCTTAAATCACAAACTTCAAGACTCGCAACGTTTGGTTTATTCATGTTCAAATCCTTTTACAATGGTTGAAACCGTGGTTTGTAATAAATCAATGTAAGTTGGCACGGGACCTTTTTTATTAGAAAGGGAATCCACATATAAAACGCCCCCATATTTTGCCCCAGTTTCTTGCGCGACTTGCATGGCAGGTTTGGCTGAAATCGTACTTTCGCTAAAAACCACTGGAATGTTTTTCTCACGCACTAAGTCAATTAAATGTCTTACTTGTTGCGGAGTGCCTTGTTGCTCAGCATTTATGGCCCACAAATAGACTTCTTGAAAACCGTAATCTTGCGCAAGATAACCAAAGGCGCCTTCACTTGTGGCAAGATAACGTTTTTCTGCGGGAATTTGTGCTAATTTCGCCCGCAAAGGTTTATCTAATGCTTTGATTTTCTCTGCATAATTTTTTGCATTACGCTGATAAATCGTCGCATTGGCTGGGTCGTGTTGCACTAATGCGTTTTTAATATTTTCAATATAAATTAAAGCCAAGGTTGGCGACATCCAAGCATGAGGATTCGGTTTTCCTTGATAAGGCCCTTCATAAATAGAAAGCGGTGTAATACCTTGAGTTAAAACCACAGAAGGTTTTTGAGGCAAATTTTGAAAAAATCGCTCAAACCAAGTTTCTAAATTTAAGCCATTCCATAAAATTAAATCCGCATCTTGTGCTTTTACAATATCTTTTGGCGTTGGCTGATAACCATGAATTTCTGCGCCAGGTTTGGTAATAGATTCCACAATGGCCGCGTCACCTGCAACATTTTGTGCCATATCTTGCAAAATGGTAAAGGTGGTAATGACTTTTAATTTCCCTTGCACGGGTAAAATCAATGCGAAACAAGCTAAAAATAATGCGACTTTTTTTCCCATATTTTCACCTTTTTAATCATTCATCCTCGTTGTTAAAAACGGCAAGGATTATAATGAAGTCTTTTTTAAATGTAAATGATAATGATTATTAAAAAGCACGCTCGCGCCGAATTTTTGCTTTTTTTTATTTTTTCTGCCTTTCTCGTTGCAAAAAAATGAAAACTCAATAAAATGAACGTTCGTTCATTACTGGGGAGGTTTCCCTTTTTTTATTTGGAGTTTTGATGAAAGAACTTTCCATGGAAGAAAAAATCTTCGCTTCCACACAAAGTTTAATGGCGGAAGTGGGATTACAAGGTTTATCCATGCAAAAAATCGCAAAACGCGCAGGTATTTCAGCTGGCACGATTTATTTGCATTTCACCAATAAAGAAGCCTTATTGCAGGAATTAGCGTTACGAATTTTTAAATTATTCCAACGCACCTTATGGACAGATTTCGATGAATCCCGTCCTATTTTCCAACAATATCAAACCATGTGGTGGAATATTTGGCTTTTATTACAAGAAAACCCTGAGCTCATTATCAATATGAACCAATATCATGCGCTACCAGGACTTGATCGTTTATGTAAAGAAAGTGAAGAAAAAGGCGGTGGTCCTTGGTATTCCTTTTGCGAACGAGCAATTCAAGCGGGGGAAATTGTTAATTTACCGCCAAATTTATTATGGAATTTAAGTTTGGAAACCGCCATTAATGTGGCCTTAGATTGTGCTTTTATGCAATCAAAACTCACTGATGACCAATTAGATATGGTAATAAAACGCAGTTTTTATGCCATCAAAGCAAATCTTTAATTTTAGGAGACCTTATGTCGCAAATCGTTCCTGCTAAAAAATCACATAGCTGGCTAATGAAAGGCGCCTTAGCACTTTTTGTGCTAATTTTCGCTTTAGTTTTAGGCTTGAATGCTTTTAAAAGTTATAAAACGAATCAATATTTATCCCATATGCCAGAACCTATCAATCCTGTTACGGCAATAACCTTAACGCCTCAAATTTGGACGCCCGTCCTTGATGCCACAGGTGTTGTGCGCGCAAACCAAGGCGCTATGTTAAAAGCGCAAACTTCAGGGGTGGTCGCACAAATTCTTGTAAAAGCCGGACAACAGGTCAAAAAAGGTGATGTGTTAGTCGTTTTAGATGATGGCGTGGAAAAAGCCAATTTAGCCGTATCTGAAGCAAAACTTGCTAGCGTGCGCCAAACTTACCAAAGTTATGTCAAACTTTTCCGCTCTCATAGCGTTTCTAAACAAGAACTTGATAATGCAAAAGCAAGCCTTGACTCTCTACAAGCGAATATTGATGCCTTAAAAGCGTCTTTAAGCCGTCGCCAAATTGTCGCGCCTTTTAGCGGAACAACAGGGATTGTGAAAGTGAACGTGGGGCAATTTGTTAATGCTGGCGGAGATGTTCTACGTTTAGAAGATCGTAGCCAAATGAAAGTCGATTTTGCAATTGCTCAAAATAATTTAGCAAAATTACACTTAGGGCAAACCATTGTCGCAACCACTGACGCCTATCCAAACCAAGAATTTAGCGGAGAAATTAGCGCAATTGACCCAGCCATTGATGCCTCTTCTGGTTTAATTGATGTGCAAGCGACATTCGCGCCGAAAAATGAGCAACTGCTCTTAGCGGGTATGTTTACTGCATTACGCCTTCATTTACCTACCGAAGAAAAACAATTTGTCGTTCCGCAAGTTGCGATTAACTTTAATATGTACGGCGATTTTATTTATGTGCTAACCCCATTATCCGCTGAAGAAAAAGCCAACTTATTGAAAAATCCACATTTCCTTTATAAAGAACAAATGGATAATCTTTATCGCGCCAAACAATTACCGATTGAAGTAAAAGATCGCCGTAATGTTAATGCGCAACTTATCAACCAAGACTTAAAATTTGGTGAAAAAATTGTCGTAGGCGGTATGCAGGCTTTAGGTAAAAATAGCTTAGTTATTGTGAAAGACAAACCTTTAATTGGTACCACAGTTCCTACTCTAAGCAGTCATTTATAAGGAATGGCAATGAAATTTAGTGATATTTTTATTCGTCGCCCCGTTATGGCGGCTTGTATTAGTTTGTTAATTGTTATTCTCGGCTTGCAGGCGCTTTCAAAATTAAATGTGCGCCAATATCCGAAAATGACCACTACAGTATTAACTGTTTCCACCACATATCCAGGGGCGGATGCAGGCTTAATGCAATCTTTTGTTACCTCAACCTTAGAAGAATCCATCGCACAGGCGGAAAATATTGACTATATGTCATCATCCAGTACGCCAAGTAGTTCTCGTATTCAAGTTAAAATGAAATTGAATACTGACCCGAACGCGGCTTTAGCGGATATTTTAGCTAAAGTTAATGCGGTGAAATCTCAACTTCCACAAGGTATTGAAGACCCAGTAATTACCTCTTCAACAGGGGCTTCGGGGATTTTATATTTACGCTTTTACTCCGATAAACTCAATGCAAGTCAAGTGACTGACTATATTGAACGCGTTGTAAAACCACAATTCTTTACCGTTGAAGGGGTTTCGCAAGTCACCATTTATGGTGCGGCAAAATATGCGATGCGCATTTGGTTAAATCCTGAAAAAATTGCGTCTGAACATTTATCCGTGCCTGAAATTATGTCTGCTTTACGGGCAAATAACCTACAAACTGCCGCAGGTAATGAAGATGGTTATTATGTGATTTATCGCAATAAAATTAATACCACCACAAATACGATTCAAGATTTAGGTAATTTAGTGGTTGCAGGCAGTGGCGAACATTTAATTCGTTTAAAAGACATCGCAGATGTGGAATTAGATAAAGCAAGTAATGCCGCTCAAGCAACTGCAAATGGTAAAGATGCGGTCATTCTTTCAATTGAATCGACACCAACGGCCAACCCTATTGACGTGGTAAAAGACATTATGCCTCTTTACCAACAAATTGTGGAAAATTTACCGAATGGTATTCAATCAGAAGTGATGTATGACACCACAATCGCTATTGATAACTCAATTCACGAAGTATTAAAAACTATCGTCGAAGCAACGGTTATCGTTTTGGTGGTGATTTTGCTCTTTATTGGTTCTTTAAATGCGATTTTAATTCCAATTATTACCATTCCAATTTCTTTAATTGGCGTGGTTATGATGCTACAAACTTTTGATTTCACCCTAAATTTAATGACCTTATTAGCAATGATTTTAGCTATTGGTCTTGTGGTGGATGACGCCATTGTGGTTTTAGAAAATGTGGATCGTCACATTAAAGAAGGGGAAACGCCTTTCCGTGCGGCCATTATTGGTACACGCGAAATTGCCGTTCCAGTTATTTCTATGACCATTGCTTTAGTTGCTGTTTATTCACCAATGGCTTTAATGGGCGGAATTACAGGCTCGCTTTTCAAAGAGTTTGCTTTAACGCTGGCTGGTGCTGTCTTTATTTCTGGTATCGTTGCTCTCACCCTTTCACCGATGATGAGTAGCAAATTATTAAAAAGTAATGAAGCGCCAAATCAGTTTGAACAACGCATTGATGCTTCTTTCCAAAAAATCGCCTCTTTATATAGTAAAGTTTTAAATGTTGTTATGAATAGCCGTAAATGCTTATTAGCCTTTGCTATGGTCATTTTCGCAACATTACCTTTCTTATATTCTTCTTTGGCCAGTGAAATGACCCCAAAAGAAGATAAAGGTGGCTTTTTTGTTATGGGAACCGCGCCTGCGACAACGAATTCAGAATATGTGCAAGAAGCCATGCATGAATACGAAAACATTTTACAAAATAATGAAAATGTTTCTTCCGCAATGGTCATTACTGGCGTACCTAGCAATAACCAAGCAATTAGTATTGCAACCTTAAAAGACTGGTCATTGCGCAATGAAAGCCAAGAACAAATTGTTAACCAAATTAACAAACAGGCGAAAGGCATTCCTGAAATGACGATTACTGCCTTTGGTTTTCCTGAAATTAACACTGGTGAATCCGGTCCCCCTGTGAGTTTTGTTATTAGTACAAACCAAGACTATGAAAAACTTGCAATTATTGCTGAAAATTTCTTGGATAAAATGCGTAAATCAGGCTTATTTGTTTACACCAATTTGGATTTAAAATTCAACACCGCTGAAGTACAAATGCAAATTGATAAAGACAAAGCGCGTACTTACGGAATTACGATGCAACAAATCGCCCAAACTTTAGGTAGCTATTTATCAGCGGGAACGATTACTCGTATTAACATTGATGGACGTGCCTATAAAGTTATTGCGCAAGTAAAACGTGCCGATCGTTTATCGCCTGAAGCCTTGAAGTCTTACTTTGTTAAAACAACCAGTGGCGTTAATGTTCCGCTTTCCAGCTTAGTGAGCTTTAGCTTAAAACCAACGCCTGCCTCTTTACCGCGTTTTAATCAGCTTAACTCAGCGACAATTTCCGCGGTACCAATGCCGACCAAATCTATGGGCGATGCAGTAGAATGGTTGAAAAATGCGGCGAAAACTGATTTACCGCAAAATTATCAAGTGGACTTCCGTAGTGAATCACGTCAATTTGTACAAGAAGGTAATAGCCTTGCCTTAACTTTCTTATTGGCGATTTTGATTATTTATTTAGTCCTTGCGATTCAATTTGAATCATTCCGTGACCCACTTGTTATTCTAGTTTCCGTTCCACTTGCCGTAAGTGGTGCGTTACTCGTGCTAAGTTTATGTGGGTTCTTCGGTATACCCGGGGCGACTTTAAATATTTATTCCGAAGTGGGCTTAATTACCCTAATTGGTTTAATTACCAAACACGGGATTTTAATGTGCGAAGTTGCAAAAGAAGAACAATTAAACCATGGGAAAGATCGCATTGAGGCGATTATGATTGCCGCGCGTATTCGCTTACGCCCAATTTTAATGACGACCGCTGCGATGATTGCAGGTTTAATTCCGCTTCTTTATGCAAGCGGGGCTGGTGCGGTTTCTCGCTTTAGTATTGGTATCGTTATCGTGGCAGGTTTATCCATCGGGACGCTCTTTACTTTATTTGTTTTACCGGTTATCTACACCTTCCTTGCAAGTCGTCACAAACCGTTGCCGATTTTTGAGGAAAAATAAACTCGCTTAATCTAAAACTCGCGCCGAAAAATCCTCTTTCATTTTTCGGTGCGTTTTTTTATTTATATGATTTTGGTATAAACTATGCCAACTTAAAATTTAAAGGATAAAACTATGAAAAAACTTAGCGCTGTTATTTTAGCTGCGGGCAAAGGCACCCGTATGTATTCCGATTTACCCAAAGTGTTACACCAAATTGCCGGTAAAGCTATGGTGCAACATGTTATTGATACTGCCAAAAAACTTAACGCACAAAACATTCATTTAATTTATGGCCATGCCGGCGAAACGATGCAATCGGCCTTAAAAGACCAACCAGTACATTGGGTTTACCAAGCAGAACAACTTGGCACAGGACATGCTATGCAACAAGCTGCTCCTTTTTTTGCCGATGATGAAAATATTCTGATGCTTTACGGTGATGCCCCTTTAATTCAAGCTGAAACCTTACAAAAATTAATTAACGCAAAACCTGCAAACGGCATCGCTCTATTAACCGTAAAATTAGACAATCCCACAGGTTACGGCCGTATTTTACGTAATGAAAAACAAGAAATTATCGGTATTGTAGAAGAAAAAGATGCCACTGATGAACAACGTAAAATTCAAGAAGTGAATACTGGTGTGATGGTGTCTTGTGGTAAAGATTTCAAAAAATGGTTAGCTAATTTAGATAATAACAACGCGCAAAAAGAATACTATATGACGGATGTCATTGCACTTGCGAAACAAGATGGCGAACAAATTGCAGGCGTGCAAGCGCAAGATTTTATGGAAGTCGAAGGAGCTAACAACCGTTTACAACTCGCAGCCTTAGAGCGTTACTTCCAATCGCAACAAGCGAAAAAATTACTTCTTGCTGGCGTGATGTTGCGTGACCCTCAACGCTTTGATTTACGTGGTGAATTAACCCATGGCAAAGATGTAGAAATTGATGTCAATGTTGTTATGGAAGGCAAAATTCAACTCGGTAACAATGTGCGCATTGGCGCAGGAAGTATCTTAAAAAATTGTCAAATTGGCGACAATGTGGAAATTAAACCTTACTCTGTGCTTGAAGATGCTGTTGTTGGCGAAAAAGCCCAAATTGGTCCTTTTGCACGCCTTCGTCCAGATACGGTTTTAAGTGCTGAAACCCATATTGGTAATTTCGTAGAAGTGAAAAAATCTACTGTGGGTAAAGGTTCTAAAATCAATCACTTAACTTATATTGGTGATGCAGAAATTGGGGCTGATTGTAACATTGGCGCAGGCGTGATTACCTGTAATTACGATGGCAAAAATAAATTCAAAACCATTATTGGCGATGATGTTTTTGTCGGTTCAGACTGTCAACTTGTCGCGCCTGTTTCAATTGCAACGGGCGCAACCATTGGCGCTGGCACAACCTTAACCAAAAATGTATTAAATGCGGATTTAGTTATTTCACGCGTGAAACAAAAACACATTTCAAGTGACATCTGGCAACGTCCTCGTAAAGAAAAATAAGGTATAAAAATGGCGCTTTTTATTGGCATAATGTCAGGAACCAGCTTAGATGGCGTTGATGTAAGTTTATTGTCCATCGAAAAACAAGAAATGCGCATTATCGCAAGTCTTGGTTTGCCGATGCCTAACCCTTTACGCCAACGCTTAAGTGCTTTACATCAAGGCCACACAAGCTTACTTGAACTTGGGCAATTAAATGAAGAATTAGCCTTTTTATATGCCGATGCCGTAAAAAAGTTCCTTGAAAAACAAAACCTTAAATCAAAAGATATTAGCGCGATAGGTTGTCATGGCCAAACGGTTTGGCATGCTCCGCAAGGGGATTTTCCCTTTACGATGCAACTTGGCAACCATCAATTACTTGCTCGTTTATGTCAAATTCCTTGCATCGGCGATTTTCGTCAAAAAGATATGGCATATGGCGGGCAAGGTGCGCCTTTAGTTCCCGCATTTCACCAAGATGTTTTTTTCTCTCCTCAATGGCAAACCGCCGTGCTTAATATTGGTGGCATAAGTAATGTTTCACTTTTAGCGACAAACTGCCCTGTTTTAGGTTTTGATACGGGGCCAGGTAATGCTCTCATGGATTTATGGATAGAAAAACAACAAGGTAAAAGCTACGATAAAAATGGCGAATGGGCCGAAAAAGGACAAATTTTGCCTGAACTTTTAGCCCATTTTTTACAAGACCCTTATTTTCAATTAACACCCCCAAAAAGTACAGGCCGAGAATATTTTAATTTATCTTGGCTTAACAAAAAGTTACAAAATTTCGGCGCGAGTGTAAAAGCCTGCGATGTGCAAGCTACGCTCACAGCCTTAACTGCAGAATGTAGCGTGCAAGCCTTAAAATCTTGGGCGACGGAAGATAAACCTTGTCGTTTATTACTTTGTGGCGGTGGGGCTAAAAATCAGTTTTTACGCAAACTTTTCCAAAAAGCCCTACCTCATTGGCTGATCGCTGACACTTCCCTTTGCCATATCGATCCTGATTATGTTGAAGCGGCGGCCTTTGCCTGGCTTGCTTATCGCCGTTGGCATCAACTTCCTTCTAATTTACCTAGCGTAACGGGCGCAAGTCAGGCCGTCAGTTTAGGTGTTATTTATTACCCTTAATATGAAAAATTCCCTTTTAGATCAATTAAATACTTTAGCTAGCGAACAAAACAACCCAAGATCACAAAATCTGGATCAAATGTCTTCTTTTGAGATCGTCTCATTAATGAACGCTGAAGATCAAAAAATTCCTCAAGCAATTTCCCCTTATTTAGCGCAAATTGCGCAGGCTGTGGATAACATTGTGCAACATTTTCAACAAGGTGGTCGCTTAATTTATTTAGGCGCAGGCACTAGTGGTCGCTTAGGCGTTCTTGATGCCAGCGAATGCCCACCGACTTTTGGGGTTCATAGCGAAATGGTTAAAGGCTTAATTGCTGGCGGTGAAAAAGCTTTACGCCATGCTATAGAAGGTGCGGAAGATAACCCCACTTTAGCGAAAGAAGATTTACAAGCGATTGATTTTAATAATAAAGATATTCTTGTTGGAATTGCCGCCAGTGGACGCACGCCTTACGTTTTAGGCGGGCTAACTTACGCTAAAGATCAAGGCGCAACAACGATTGCCATTAGCAGTAATAAAAATTCACCTTTGGCCTATTTAGCCGATATTGCGATTACTCCCGACCTTGGCGCCGAAATTTTAACTGGCTCTAGCCGTTTGAAATCTGGTACGGCACAAAAAATGGTACTCAATATGCTCACGACGGCAAGTTTCGTGCGTATGGGAAAATGTTATAAAAATTTAATGGTGGACGTTAAAGTAAGCAATGAAAAACTCAAAGCGCGCGCTTTAAAAATTATTCAGCAAGCCACGCTTTGCTCTGTAAGCGAAGCTGAAAACGCATTACTTCAGGCGGATTTTAATGCCAAATTAGCTATTTTAATTTTATTAACCGGCTTAAGTAAAAAAAGTGCGCAAGAATTATTAGATAGAAAAAACGGGCATTTAAGAATGTGTTTGGAAAAATAACTCGCGCCGAAAAAATGACTGGCCTTGCTTGGGGGTTGTCTTTCTCTAAAATTCAGAAAAAATATCCGCAAAAAAGTAGGAAGATAAATAAATAAATAAATAAATAAATAAATAAATAAATAAATAAATAAATAAATA
>JAHHQY010000013.1 GCA_020026115.1 Actinobacillus sp.
GACTGTTAATCCGTATGTCGCTGGTTCAAGTCCAGCAAGAGGAGCCAAATTCTAAAAAGCCGCTAATTTTTAGCGGCTTTTTTCATGCCTGAAAAATAACTCGCACCGAAAAAAAGAACAGCTCTTCAGTAAAAAAGACTGTTTCATTTTTCTCAAATTGAAAGAAAGCAAAATAATTTTCATTACCACAATATTTTTACATTTTTTTTACATTTTTAGTAAAACAAAGTGGAAAAATCAGCTTTATTTGGTTAAAATGCGGTTCTTATTTTTTATGTATTAAATAAAGTGTGCTTTTTCTATACAAAACGTGTGGAAAAAGGCATTAACAAAGAATTTTGAGTATTTTTTTTGATGGTTGGAGTGGGGCTCTTTCATTTTTGTGGATGTCAGCTGAAAACCATTGCTCAAAGCGAGGTTACAACTGTGGTTGTAGCTGTTTTTTTAACTAACGAAAAGTAGTGCAAACAATATGATTACGATTAAAAAAGGCTTGGATCTTCCTATCGCGGGAAACCCAGAACAAGTAATCCATAACGGCAATGCTGTTAGCGAAGTTGCTTTGCTTGGCGAAGAATATGTAGGTATGCGTCCTTCTATGAAGGTACGTGAAGGCGATGAAGTGAAAAAAGGTCAAGTTCTTTTTGAAGATAAAAAGAATCCCGGCGTTGTTTTCACCGCTCCTGCAAGTGGTAAAGTTACCGCTATTCATCGTGGTGTGAAGCGTGTTTTACAAGCAGTAGTAATTGAAGTAAAAGGCGACGAAAAAGTGTCTTTTGCAAAATATTCTCCTGCTGAATTAACAACATTGACGGATAACGATGTTCGTAAAAACTTGCAAGAGTCTGGTCTTTGGACTGCATTCCGCACCCGCCCATTTAGCAAAATTCCTGCAATTGATGCGGTTCCGGCTGCAATTTTCATTAATGCCATGGATACCAACCCATTAGCGGCGGATCCTGCGGTGGTTTTAAATGAAGAGAAAGATGCTTTCGCGCATGGTTTAACAGTATTAGGACAATTAGAAGGCACCAAATTACACTTAAGTAAAGCGCCAGGAATGGCATTACCTGAAGTGAAAGTGGGCAATTTAGCTGTTCATGAATTCCAAGGTCCACATCCAGCAGGTTTAGTGGGTACCCATATTCATTTTATTGAGCCTGCGAGCTTAACTAAAGTGGTTTGGCATATCAACTACCAAGATGTGATTGCTATTGGTAAATTATTCATCACAGGTGAGTTAGCTTGCGAGCGCGTTGTTGCTTTAGCGGGTCCACAAGTGAAAAATCCACGCTTAGTGCGTACGTTAATGGGTGCAAATCTTACTCAATTAACAGCAAATGAACTTAAAGACGGTGAAAATCGTGTTATTTCAGGTTCAGTATTAAGCGGTGCTAAAGCAGAAGGTCCACATAACTACTTAGGTCGTTATGCGTTACAAGTTTCTGTTTTAGAAGAAGGTCGCGAAAAAGAAGCGTTAGGTTGGATTATGCCAGGGAAAGATAAATATTCTCTTACCCGTACAACATTAGGTCATTTCGGCCGTAAATTATTTAATTTCACAACCGCACTTCACGGTGGATACCGTGCAATGGTTCCAATCGGTCTTTATGAACGTGTGATGCCATTAGATATTATCCCAACTTTATTGCTACGTGATTTAGCTTCTGGTGATACAGATAGCGCACAAGCATTAGGTTGTTTAGAGTTAGACGAAGAAGATTTGGCTTTATGTACTTTCGTTTGCCCAGGCAAAATTGAATACGGTCCACTTTTGCGTCAAGCATTAGAGCAAATTGAGAAGGATGGTTAAAAAATGGGTTTGAAACATCTTTTAGAAAAAATGGAACCTGCTTTTTTACCGGGTGGTAAATATGAAAAGTGGTATACGCTTTATGAAGCGACAGCGACATTTTTATATACGCCAGGTATGGTAACGCAAAAAGCATCGCATGTGCGTGATGCCATTGATTCCAAACGTATGATGGTATTTGTATGGCTAGCATTATTTCCAGCAATGTTTTTCGGAATGTTTAACGTTGGTGCGCAATCTTTATTAGCTTTACATGTTGGTGATTTTGCTCAAAACGTTGCACAAAATGTAGCAAATGATTGGCATTTTGCTTTAGCAAATTCACTAGGTTTACTTTCTGCTGATGCAGGGGTAGGCGCAAAAATGGGAATTGGTGCAATTTTCTTTTTACCAATTTATTTAACGATTTTTGCAGTCGGTGGTTTCTGGGAAGTATTGTTTGCGATGATTCGTAAACATGAAGTTAACGAAGGTTTCTTTGTTACTTCTATCCTTTTAGCTTTAATCGTGCCTCCAACTTTACCATTATGGCAAGCAGCGTTAGCAACGACTTTCGGTGTTGTTGTAGCGAAAGAAGTATTTGGTGGTGTTGGCCGTAACTTTATCAACCCAGCATTAGCGGGTCGAGCATTTTTATTCTTTGCTTATCCTGCACAAATTTCTGGTGATTTAGTATGGACTGCAGCAGATGGTTATTCTGGTGCAACAGCACTTTCTCAATGGGCTCAAGGTGGTGTTTCTGCATTAAAACATGTAGCAACAGATCAACCAATTCAATGGATGGATGCTTTCTTAGGTAACATTCCAGGTTCAATCGGTGAAACCTCTACATTAGCGTTAATTATTGGCGGTTTAGCTATCGTGTTCGCACGTATCGCTTCTTGGCGCATTATTGTTGGTGTGTTAATCGGTATGGTTGCAACATCAAGCTTATTTAACATGATTGGCTCTACAACAAACCCAATGTTTGCAATGCCTTGGTACTGGCATTTAGTATTAGGTGGCTTTGCATTAGGGACTATTTTCATGGCAACAGACCCAGTTTCGGCTTCATTTACTAACAAAGGTAAATGGTGGTACGGTGCATTAATTGGTGTAATGTGCGTGTTAATTCGTGTTGTAAACCCCGCGTATCCTGAAGGTATGATGTTAGCGATTTTATTTGCTAACTTATTCGCGCCATTGTTTGACTATGCAGTTGTTCAAGCCAACATTAAACGTCGGAGAGTTCGTAATGGCTAAATTTAATAAAGACAGTATTGGCGGAACAATTACAGTTGTTGTGCTATTAAGTTTAGTTTGTTCAATTATTGTGGCAGGTTCAGCAACCTTATTAAAACCGCAACAAGAAGAACAAAAATTACTTGATAAACAAAAAAGTATCTTAAGCGTAGCAGATTTATTACCAGCAAATGCATCAGGCAAAGAAGTTCGTGCAATTTTTGCGAAAAATATTGAACCTCGTTGTGTTAATCTTGATTCAGGTAACTATGTAAGTTGTCCTGCAAACTTTGATGCAGTATTAGCCGCAAAAGATCCACAAACAAGCCAAGCAATTCCTGCATCAGAAGATAAAGCTGAAATTCGCGTACGCGCAAAATTAGCAGAAGTTTATCTTGTGAAAAATAATGAAGGTCAATTACAACAGCTTGTATTACCAATTTATGGTACAGGGTTATGGTCTGTAATGTATGGCTTCGTATCAGTTGCGCCAAATGGTGATACCTTAAAAGGCATTACTTATTATGATGAAGGTGAAACCCCAGGACTTGGTGGTGAAATCGAAAATCCTAAATGGCAAGCACAGTTTGTAGGTAAAGAACTTTACAACGCACAAGGTCAACCGGCTATTCGCATTGCAAAAGGTGCCTATGAAACCGATCCTAAACATGGTATCGATAGCTTATCAGGTGCAACTTTAACCTCTAACGGTGTTCAAGGTACGTTTGATTATTGGTTTGGTCCAAATGGTTTTGGCCCTTACTTAATGAAACTTAAAGCAGGAGAATTAAACTAATGGCGAAGTCAAATCTTAAAAAGTTATTGTTATCGCCAATTCTCGATAACAACCCGATTGCTTTACAAATCTTAGGTATTTGTTCTGCATTAGCGGTAACGACTAAATTAGAAACTGCTTTTGTTATGGCGATTGCTGTAACCTTAGTTGTGGCATTTTCTAACTTGTTTATTTCTTGCATCCGAAACTATATTCCAAATAGCATTCGTATTATTGTGCAAATGACCATTATTGCTTCATTAGTAATCTTGGTTGACCAAGTTTTACGTGCCTATGCTTATGGTTTATCTAAACAGCTTTCTGTATTCGTAGGTTTGATTATTACAAACTGTATCGTAATGGGGCGTGCTGAAGCGTTTGCGATGAAATCAAAACCTTTAGAAAGTTTTGTTGATGGTATCGGTAATGGTTTAGGGTACGGTGCAATGCTTTTAGCGATTGCATTTATCCGTGAACTTATTGGCTCTGGTAAATTCTTCGGAATGACTGTACTTGAAACTATCCAAAATGGTGGTTGGTATCAAACAAATGGTTTATTCCTTCTTGCACCAAGCGCATTCTTTATTATCGGCTTTATTATTTGGGGCTTACGTACCCTTAAGCCTGAACAGGTGGAGAAATAATTTATGGAACATTATCTTAGCCTTTTCGTTAAATCGGTATTTATCGAAAATATGGCACTTTCCTTCTTCCTTGGAATGTGTACTTTCCTCGCAGTATCTAAAAAAGTATCAACTGCGATTGGTTTAGGTATTGCGGTAACTATCGTTTTAGGGATTTCTGTTCCCGTAAACCAATTGGTTTATACCTATATTTTAAAAAGTGATGCATTAGTTCAAGGTGTGGATTTAAGTTTCTTAAACTTCATTACCTTTATCGGTGTAATCGCTGCCCTCGTACAAATTTTGGAAATGATTTTGGATAAATTTTTCCCTGCGTTATATAACGCGCTTGGAATTTTCTTACCACTCATTACCGTAAACTGTGCGATTTTTGGTGGCGTATCTTTTATGGTTCAACGTGATTATAACTTCCCAGAATCTATCGTTTATGGTGTTGGTGCAGGTTTAGGTTGGATGCTTGCTATCGTAGCTTTAGCGGGATTAACAGAAAAAATGAAATATTCTGATATTCCAGCAGGTTTACGTGGCTTAGGTATTACTTTTATTTCCGTAGGACTTATGGCACTTGGCTTTATGTCTTTCTCTGGAATCAAATTGTAAGGAGCGATGATAAATGGATATGACAATTACCCTTGGTATTGCGATGTTCACGGTAATCATCTTAGCGTTAGCAGTATTAATTTTGTTCGCAAAATCTAAACTGGTAAGCTCAGGTGACGTGACAATCGACATTAACCATGATCCAGAAAAAAGCATTAAAGTACCAGCAGGTGGTAAATTATTAGGCGCACTAGCAAGTAAAGGGATCTTCGTATCTTCTGCTTGTGGTGGCGGTGGTACTTGCGGCCAATGCGTAGTACGTGTTGAAGAAGGCGGCGGTAACATTTTACCAACAGAACTTGCGAAAATTTCTAAACGTGATGCGAAAGAAGGTTACCGTTTAGCATGTCAAGTTAGCGTGAAAAACGATATGAAAGTAGAATTACCAGAAGAAGTATTCGGTGTGAAAAAATGGCACTGTAAAGTTATTTCTAATGATAATAAAGCCACTTTCATTAAAGAACTTAAATTGGCAATTCCTGAAGGGGAAGAAGTACCATTCCGCGCAGGTGGTTATATTCAGATCGAAGCTGAACCTCATACGGTTTATTATAAAGACTTCGATATTCCTGAAGAATACCATCCAGATTGGGATAACTTTAACCTTTGGCGTTATGTTTCAAAAGTGGATGAGCATATTTCTCGTGCGTACTCTATGGCATCTTACCCAGAAGAAAAAGGTATTATTATGCTAAACGTACGTATTGCAACACCTCCACCGCGTAATCCAGACGTACCACCAGGTCAAATGTCTTCTTACATTTGGTCATTAAAACCAGGTGATGATGTGATTATTTCAGGACCATTTGGTGAATTCTTCGCGAAAGATACCGATGCTGAAATGGTATTCATTGGTGGTGGTGCAGGTATGGCGCCAATGCGTTCACATATTTTTGACCAATTAAAACGTTTACATTCTAAACGTAAAATTAGTTTCTGGTATGGTGCTCGTTCTAAACGTGAAATCTTCTATGAAGATGACTTCAATAAACTACAAGAAGAAAATCCTAACTTCGAATGGCATATTGCGTTATCTGATCCACAACCAGAAGATAATTGGGATGGATACACAGGTTTCATTCACAATGTTGTGTATGAAAACTACTTGAAAAACCATGATGCGCCAGAAGATTGTGAGTTCTATATGTGTGGACCTCCAATCATGACGCAATCCGTAATCAAAATGTTAAAAGATCTTGGCGTTGAAGACGAAAATATCTTACTTGATGATTTCGGTGGTTGATAGCAGTTGCTACCAAAACAAAGCGGTCAGTTTTGCTGACCGCTTTCACCTTTTAAATATAGAGCAAATTAAAAACTAAATGGGGAAAAGTAAAAAATGGCTTTGATTAAACCTCATCAAGCGAGACCTGTAAAAATGGCAGTATTAGGGGTTCTTGTACTCGGTTTCTTATTTATGGCTGGGTATTCCTTATTAACAAAATTAGGGCAAAAAGAACAATACTCTTTATCTGGTCGTACAATGGGGACAACCTATCATATTAAATATATTGATGATTCCTTAAAGTTATCGCCACAAGAAGTACAAGCACAGGCGGATAAACTGTTAAAACAAGTGAATCAAGAAATGTCCACTTTTATGCCAACCTCAGAAATTAGTCGTTTTAATCAGTTCCGCGAAATTAACACCCCTTTTGCTATATCGAAAGATTTTGCTCATGTGGTTGAAACTGCTATTCAATTAAATAAAGTGACTGAAGGCGCATTAGATGTAACAGTTGGACCTTTAGTTAATATTTGGAGTTTTGGCCCGACAAAACGTGTGGACAAAGAGCCAAGCGCAGAACAAATAGCAGAAAAAATGCAATTTGTTGGCGTAGATAAATTGAAAGTCTTTGCAAAAGACGGCCAATATTATTTAGAAAAAAGCGTACCAGAATTATATGTCGATCTTTCCTCTATTGCGAAAGGCTTTGGGGTAGATAAAGTGGCACAATATTTAGATCAGCTGGGCGTAAAAAATTATATGGTAGAAATTGGCGGTGAAATTTTTGCCAAAGGGAAAAATGAACGAGGCCGTGCTTGGGAAATCGGTATTGAAGATCCTCTTTACAACGGCGAACGTCAAGTACAAACTATTGTAGGCTTAGCGAATAAAGGCATGGCAACTTCAGGAAATTACCGCAATTATTTTGAAGAAAACGGTAAACGTTTTACCCATGAAATTGACCCTACCACAGGTTATCCGGTGCAACATCATCTCGCTTCTATTACGGTAATCGCGGATAATACAATGATTGCTGACGGGCTTTCTACGGGATTATTTGTTTTAGGTGAAGAAGATGCCTTGAAAGTCGCAGAAAAAGAGCATATTGCCGTATATCTTATCATCAAAGATGGCGATAAATTTGTGGTAAAAACCTCAAGCGCATTCAATCAATTAGTGAATAAGGGCTAAAAAATGGAAACAATTTTAATTACTTTTGGTTTTTTCTTATTAATTATTTTAGGCATGGCAATTGGCTTTATTGTCAAACGTAAAACCATTCAAGGAAGTTGTGGTGGTATTACCGCACTTGGCATGGAAAAAGCCTGTGATTGTGAAGAAGCTTGCGATAACTTAAAAGAAAAAGTAGCACTAGGTGAAGTGAGTGCAGAGGAATTAAAACGTTTTGATAAAAAAGCGGAACCTCAATTTTACGAAGTTAAATAAAAATTCACCCAATGTGAATTGAGTTGAGTTAAAGGATATAATGAAATCAATTAATTACGATAAAAACTTTCCTGCATTAAGCGATGCAGAAAAAGAAGCAAATAGCAAAATTAAAGTGATTTGCGGTATGTCAGGCGGTGTGGATTCTTCTGTTTCAGCATTTATCTTGCAACAACAAGGTTATGATGTTGAAGGTTTATTTATGAAAAACTGGGAAGAAGATGACGACACAGATTATTGCACGGCAGCCGCAGATTTAGCGGATGCGCAAGCGGTATGTGATAAGCTCGGCATCAAATTACATAAAATTAATTTTGCTGCGGAATATTGGGATAATGTTTTCGAACATTTCCTAGAAGAATACAAAGCAGGACGTACGCCAAATCCGGATATCTTATGTAATAAAGAAATTAAATTTAAAGCGTTTTTAGAATATGCCGCTGAAGATTTAGGCGCAAATTTTATTGCGACAGGACATTATGTTCGTAAAGGTGAAAAAAACGGCGAAGCTTTATTATTACGAGGCTTGGATCAAAACAAAGATCAAAGTTACTTTCTTTATGCGTTAACTGAAAAACAAGTCGCACAAAGTTTATTTCCCGTAGGCGAAATTGAAAAACCACTCGTTCGTGCGATTGCAGAAGATATTGGTTTAGTGACAGCGAAGAAAAAAGACTCAACCGGTATTTGTTTTATTGGCGAACGTAAATTTAAAGACTTCTTAGCGCGTTATTTACCAGCACAGCCTGGCGAAATTAAAACCACAGAAGGCGAAGTGATTGGACGTCATGACGGTTTGATGTATCACACCTTAGGTCAGCGTAAAGGCTTAGGCATTGGTGGTATTAAAGGCAAAAGTGAAAATGCTTGGTATGTGGTAGAAAAAGATTTAGAAAATAATGTGTTAGTGGTTGCTCAAGGTTTAGACAACAGCGCGTTACTTTCCCGTGGTTTAAAAGCTCAGCAATTAACTTGGGTAAGTACTCGTCCATTACGTGAAAATTTACGTTGCACAGTAAAAACACGTTATCGTCAAACGGACATTCCTTGTGAAATTCGTCCAATTGATGACCATAGCATAGAAGTGTATTTTGATGAGCCACAAATCGCCGTCACCCCAGGACAATCCGCCGTATTCTATTTAGGCGAAGTTTGTTTAGGTGGTGGGATTATTGAAAAAGCCATCAAATAATCACGGATAAAAAGAACTCGCGCCGAAAAATGGTAAGAGATTTTTCGGCGCGAGTGTTCATTGAGCAAAAAGTAGAATTTTTCGACTTTTTGTTTAAAAAATCTTGTTATTTAATAAAAGGGCGGTATAATATCGCGCCTTACAGTCGTGATTATTTTTTTCGTTCCTTGCTTCCGCAAGATTGGCGACTGGTCTTATCGTCGGAGGCTGATTAACCCGTAAGGAGCAGTAATGCGTCACTACGAAATCGTTTTTATGGTTCATCCGGACCAAAGCGAACAAGTACCTGCGATGATCGAACGCTATACAACTTCAATTACTGAAGCTGGTGGTCAAATTCATCGTTTAGAAGATTGGGGTCGTCGTCAATTAGCGTACCCAATTAACAAATTACATAAAGCACACTACGTGCTTATGAATGTAGAAGCGCCTCAAAACGTAATCGACGAGCTAGAAACAACATTCCGTTACAACGATGCAGTTATCCGTAACGCAATTATGCGCACTAAGCACGCCGTAACAGAAGCGTCCCCAATGGCTAAAGCACGCGAAGAACGCAAAGCTGTAGCTGAAGTTGAAACCAACGAGGATGCAGGCGAGTAATTGTCTATTAACAACCGGTTATCGTTAACAGGTAAAGTTGCGACTTTCCCAAAACGTATAACAGCCCCTAATGGCATTCAGCATTGTCGCTTTATTTTAGAGCATCGTTCAATGCGAAATGAAGCAGGGTTTAACCGTCAAGTATGGTGTAAAGTTCCTGTGCAAATTAGTGGTAAAGAGTTAATAGCGCAAACGCAAAGCATTACGGTCGGTATGAATTTATTGGTTATCGGTTTTTTAAATTCCGAGCGCAGCCAAAATGGCTTAAACCAATTAGTATTACATACCGAGCAAATCGAATTTATAGATTAGGAGAATCGCCACATGGCACGTTATTTCCGTCGTCGTAAGTTCTGCCGTTTCACAGCGGAAAATGTAACTGAAATCGATTACAAAGATGTAGCTACATTAAAGAACTATATTTCAGAAAGCGGCAAAATTGTCCCTAGCCGTATTACTGGTACTCGTGCGAAGTACCAACGTCAATTAGCTCGTGCAATCAAACGCGCGCGTTATTTAGCGTTACTTCCATATACTGACAACCAACACTAGTTGCAAGGAGTACAGTAAATGCAAGTTATTTTATTAGAAAAATTAGCTCACTTAGGTAACATCGGTGACCAAGTGAACGTTAAAGCTGGTTATGCTCGTAACTTCTTACTTCCTAAAGGTAAAGCAGTTATGGCAACCGCAGCAAATATCGAATATTTTGAAGCTCGTCGCGCTGAACTTGAAGCAAAAGCTGCAGAAGTTTTAGCTCAAGCACAAGCACGCGCTGCACAATTAGCAGAATTAGCAAAAGTTGTTATCGCATCTAAAGCTGGTGATGAAGGTCGTTTATTCGGTTCAATCACAACTCGCGATGTTGCTGATGCTGTTAACGCAGCTGGTGTTGAATTAGCGAAAAGCGAAGTTCGTTTATCAAATGGTCCAATTCGTACCACTGGTGAACACGAAGTTCGTTTCCAACTTCACCCAGAAGTATTTGCGAGCTTAATCGTAAATGTAGTTGCAGAATAATTTTTATTCTGAAACGGGAAAACCTAGCCCTATGGCTAGGTTTTTTTTATGATTTAAAAATTAATTTTTAACATTTCTTTACTTGCACTTTCAAAGAAAGTGCCTGACTTAAACTCAGAGAGAAAAATATGAACAAACCAGAATTACTTTCCCCTGCAGGATCTTTAAAAAATATGCGCTACGCTTTTGCTTATGGCGCAGACGCTGTTTATGCAGGGCAACCTCGTTATAGTTTACGTGTGCGCAACAATGACTTTAATCACAAAAATTTACAAATTGGTATTGATGAAGCCCATGCATTAGGTAAAAAATTCTATGTGGTTGTTAACATCGCACCTCATAATTCTAAGCTAAAAACCTTTATTAAAGATTTAGAACCTGTTGTAGCCATGAAACCTGATGCTTTAATTATGTCTGATGCCGGCTTAATTATGTTAGTGCGCGAACATTTTCCTGATATGCCGGTACATCTTTCGGTGCAAGCGAATGCGGTAAACTGGGCGACGGTAAAATTCTGGCAAAAAATGGGTTTAACGCGCGTTATTTTATCTCGTGAATTATCTTTGCGTGAAATTGCAGAAATTCGTGAAAAAGTACCAGAAATGGAAATTGAAGTATTTATTCATGGCGCACTTTGTATGGCATATTCTGGCCGTTGCTTGCTTTCGGGTTATATCAATAAGCGCGATCCTAACCAAGGTACATGTACTAATGCTTGTCGTTGGGAATATAAAGTTAAAGAAGGCAAAGAAGATGACGTGGGCAACATTGTTAATGCGCAAGAGCAAATTTCAGTCAAAAATGTTGCGCCAACCTTAGGCGAAGGGGATACGACAAATCGCGTTTTCTTACTAACTGAAAGCCAGCGTCCTGAAGAAGAAATGAGTGCTTTTGAAGATGAACATGGCACTTATATTATGAACAGTAAAGATTTACGTGCCGTTCAGCATGTAGATGAATTAACCAAACTTGGCGTGCATTCTTTAAAAATTGAAGGGCGTACGAAATCTTTTTATTATTGCGCACGCACAGCACAAGTGTATCGTAAAGCCATTGATGACGCGGCAAGCGGTAAACCTTTCGATCCAAGTTTGATGGATAGCTTAGAAAGTCTTGCGCATCGCGGTTATACCGAAGGTTTTTTACGTCGTCATACACACGATGAATATCAAAATTACGATTACGGTTATTCTATTTCAGAGCGTCAGCAATTTGTGGGTGAATTTACAGGCGTAAGAAATGCAGAAGGCTGGGCTGAAGTGGCCGTGAAAAATAAATTCTTAGTAGGCGATAGCGTAGAAATGATGACGCCAAAAGGTAATATTACTTTCACGATTCATCAATTAGTTAATCGCAAAGGCGAAGAAGTTGATGCTGGTCGTGGCGATGGACATTTTGTTTTTCTTGATGTACCCGCTGATGTAGATTTAGATTTCGCACTTTTAATGCGTAATTTAAGCGATACAAACACACGAAATCCGCATAATAAATAAAAACTAAAAATGGCATCTTAAAGATGCCATTTTTTTATTCGTAAGTTTTTGGTTTAGACTAGCTAAAGACCATTAAAGCGAACTTTCTTAGTGTTAGAAAGATTTTTTAGAATCTGAAGCGAAGAGTTAAACCCGCGCCGAAAGAATGTGCTGGATCATGACTAAGAAGATCCCAATGGGCATCCATACCGACAAGTAAGTTTTCAATAAGTTGGTATTCCATACCTGTTACCACACCTACACCTAAATTGTTTGATTTCACTTCAATACCTTGATTTTCTAGGCTTTGTTTTAATTCATTATCGGTATTGAATTTTGTGTAAACTAAACGGCCACCAATGAAAGGTTGAAACGATGTGCTCGCTCTAAAGTTATAAATACCTGAAAAACCAAGATTTTTGATTTTCATTTCACCTTTGATGGCAGGATCATCACTGGTTAATTTACCTAAATCTTTATAGTTTACTTCAGCACGAAATCCACCGAAGTCATAACCCACAGCAAGAGCTGGAGTAAAACCAGATGTTTTTAAATCTTCTAAAGTCGCATTGACAGAATCAAAGGTGACTTTTGTTTTTGTAAAATCAGCATAAGCGGAAACATAAAAACCTTTATTATCAACGTAGTTAACCACTTCAGTATAAGGCAAAATTTCGGCGCAAGCCGTAGTTGTCAGCATAAGACCAGAAACAAATAAAAGATGTTTTTTCATAAAAGATATCCAAAGTTTAATAATATAAATCATGTTTAAATTAAGTTACGACAAAGTAACGAGGCAGATTGTACAAAAAAAAACAACCGCGAAAGAGGATGCTTATTTTTGGTTAAAAAATGACTTATAAAAATGGAAATAAGATAAAAAAATCACTTTCGCGCCGAAAAAAAGAGGATATAATTTTTGCGCAATTTCTCAACATAAGGAGCTTTTATGTCTTTACGTAAACGTCTTTTTGCAGTGAGCTTATTAAGTTTGCCTTTCTATGCTCAAGCGATTGAATCCGCTGATTTAATGTTGACTCATGGTACGGTTTTAACCATGAATGCACAAAATCAAGTGTTTAATGATGGCACCGTAGTGATTAAAGATAATAAGATTATTGCGGTAGGTAATGAAAAATTAACCCAAGAATATACGGCGAAAAAAGTCTTAAATGTTGATGGCGACATTGTTATGCCAGGTTTAATAAATACGCATACTCACGCTTCGATGACCGTTTTTCGCTCTTTAGCTGATGATGTGCCAGACCGTCTGCATCGTTATATTTTTCCTTTGGAAAAACAAATGGTGTCCCGAGAAATGGTTCGTGTCGGTGCAAATTTAGCCAATGTGGAAATGCTAAAAGGCGGGGTGACCACTTATGCGGATATGTATTATTTTGAAGATGAAGTTGCGAAAACAGTAGATAAAATCGGTATGCGAGCGGTTTTGGGCGAAACAGTGATTAAATTTCCCGTAGCGGATGCGAAAAATGCCGATGAAGGTATTGCTTATGCGCAAAAATTTATTGCTCAATATAAAAATCATCCACGAATTATTCCCGCTTTTGCCCCTCACGCACCTTACACCAATACCACGGAACATTTGCAAAAAATCGCTCAATTATCTGAGCAAGAAAATGTCCCTGTTTTAATCCATTTGGCGGAAACTCAACGTGAAAAAGAGGCGATTGCTAAACGTACTCAAGGTAAAACGCCCGTGCAATATATGGCAGATATTGGCGCTCTTAATGCCCATGTTGTGGCAGCCCACGCCATTCACTTAAGTGCTGAAGATATGGATTTATTGAAAAAATACGATGTGGGTGTCGCTCATAATATTTCAGCGAATACGAAATCAGCAAAAGGGGTTTCGCCAGTGAGTGAATTATTAAGTAAAGGCGTTCGCGTTGGTTTAGGTACAGACGGCCCAATGTCGAGCAATACCTTAAGTACGATGAATGAACTCAATTTAGTGGGGAAAATTCACAAATTAGCCAATCACGATCGCGCGGCAATGCCCCCAATTAATGTGGTAAGAATGGCAACCATTGGGGCGGCGAAAGCGTTGCATTTAGAAAATAAAATTGGTTCGATTGAAGTAGGTAAATTAGCGGATTTAATTGTTGTGGATACCAAAGTGCCTAATATGGTGCCTATGTATAATCCGTATTCGGCCTTAGTTTACGGCGCGAATGCACATGATGTCCGCCATGCGATTGTAGATGGCAAATTGTTAATGGAAAACCGCCATATTTTAACCGTTGACGAGAAAGCGATTGTGCAAGACGCACAAAAATTTGCTGAAAAAGTGCGGAAAACCGTTGTTGAGAATGGCGAACAAGTAAAATAAATAGGGTTCGCACCGAAAAAAAGGATAAAAAAATCCCCTTAAGGAAACTTAAGGGGATGATAAACAAAGCGTTAATTATTTGCCGTAGTTATAAACGTGAGCAACTAAGTCTAAAACTTTGTTTGAGTAACCAGTTTCGTTATCGTACCAAGATACTAATTTAACGAAGCTGTCAGTTAATGCGATACCCGCTTTAGCATCGAAAACAGAAGTTAAAGCACAGCCGTTGAAGTCTGTAGAAACAACTGCGTCTTCAGTGTAGCCTAAAACGCCTTGCATTTCGTTTTCGCTTGCGCGTTTGATTTCAGCACAGATTTCTTCATAAGTTGCTGATTTTTCTAAGTTTACAGTTAAGTCAACAACAGAAACGTTAGGAGTAGGTACGCGGAATGCCATACCAGTTAATTTACCGTTTAATGCAGGAATAACTTTACCTACTGCTTTAGCTGCGCCAGTAGATGAAGGGATGATGTTTTGAGCTGCACCACGGCCACCACGCCAGTCTTTTACAGAAGGACCATCAACGGTTTTTTGAGTTGCGGTAGTTGCGTGAACAGTGGTCATTAAACCGTCTTTGATACCGAATTTGTCATTGATAACTTTCGCTAATGGCGCTAAGCAGTTTGTTGTACAAGAAGCGTTAGAAACGATATCTTGACCTGCGTAAGTATCGAAGTTTACGCCACGAACAAACATTGGAGTTGCGTCTTTAGAAGGACCAGTTAAAACAACTTTTTTCGCGCCTGCAGTGATGTGTTTACGTGCAGTTTCGTCAGTTAAGAAAAGACCAGTTGCTTCAACGGCAACGTCTACGCCTAATTCAGCCCAGTTTAAGTTTGCAGGGTCACGTTCAGAAGTTACACGGATAGTTTTACCGTTAACAACTAAATGACCATCTTTAACTTCAACAGTACCGTCGAAACGACCGTGAGTTGAATCGTATTTTAACATGTAAGCCATGTATTCAACGTCGATTAAGTCGTTGATACCAACAACTTCAATGTCATCACGTTTTTGTGCTGCGCGGAATACGATACGACCGATACGACCAAAACCGTTAATACCAATTTTAATAGCCATAGAAATTTACCTCTAATATTGTGTAAGTTAAAAAATAGTTATGGGCGGAAACCCACCCAAACATGTCTTAATTATAGCACGATTTTTTAGGAAAAGAGGGCAGAAATTTTGTAAAAGCGCTGGAAAATTTAGCAAATTAGAAAAGTTGTAAAGAATAGTACGTTTCTTGTAAAGAATATGTAAAAAAAACTAGCAGAATTTCGGCGCGAGTGAGATAAAGTTACTGAATTTTTTTTTATTTAACGGCATAATGCGCCCAATTTTTTTTATTTGGAGCAAGATTTTATGGCGCAAGGCAAATTATATATTATTTCCGCCCCAAGCGGTGCGGGAAAATCCTCATTAATTAACGCATTACTACAACAAGAAAACGATCATTTAATGATGCTTTCCGTTTCACATACAACGCGTGCGCCACGACCAGGTGAAGAAAATGGCGTGCATTATCATTTCGTTTCCGTTGAAGATTTTGAAAATTTAATTGAGCAAGGTGCATTTTTAGAATACGCAAAAGTTTTCGGCGGTAATTATTACGGCACCTCGTTGCCCGCCATTAAAGAAAATTTAGCAAAAGGTTACGATGTTTTCTTAGATATTGATTGGCAAGGCGCGCGTCAAATTCGTGAAAAGGTTGAAGGGGTTAAAAGCATCTTTATTTTACCGCCATCAGTAAATGAATTAGAAAAACGTTTAATGGGACGCGGGCAAGATAGTGCTGAAATTATTGCAGGACGAATGGAAAAAGCGGTGGATGAAATTTCTCATTACAACGAATACGATTACGTTATTGTTAATGATGATTTTCAGCAAGCGCTCGCAGATTTAAATGCGATTTTACGCGCCGAGCGTTTACAGTGCCTTTATCAGCAACAACAAAATGCACAATTATTAGAACAATTACTAGCAAAATAGAAGAAATTTTAGTAAAATTTTTCTCTTTTATTTTTATATGGAAATCGCGCAAACCGCGAGAAATGCACTAAATAACCGGAGTAAATATTATGGCTCGAGTAACTGTACAAGATGCGGTAGAGCAAATCGGCAATCGTTTTGACTTAATCTTAACCGCAGCACGCCGTGCAAGAGAATTGCAATTACATAAACGTGAACCTTTAGTTCCAGAAGATAACGATAAGCCTACGGTAATTGCGTTGCGTGAAATTGAAATGGGTTTAATTAACGATACAATCATGAACCAACAAGAACAATCTGCGCAACTAGAAAAAGAAAAATCTGAAATTGAAGTTTTATCTCTTTTAGCATCAGAATAATCCCAAAAAATAAGTGTAGAAACAGAAAGTGCTTGCACTTTCTGTTTTTATTCTATCTAATCTTAGTTATCAACTTTCTTTAATTCACAATCCCTTAATGCCATTAATCCAAAATAAGGTAGGAAACTATGAAATTGTTTGAACCCTTAAAAAAGATTATTCAAACTTATTTACCTGCAGATAAAATTCAGTTAATTGAACGTGCTTTTGTGCTTGCTCGTGATGCGCACGAAGGTCAATATCGTTCTAGCGGTGAACCTTATATTACTCATCCAGTTTCCGTTGCCTGTATTGTGGCCGAAATGAAATTAGATCACGAAGCTGTTATGGCGGCTTTGTTGCACGATGTGATTGAAGATACACCTTATACGGAAGAAGAATTAAAAGCAGAGTTTGGCAAAAGTGTGGCAGAAATTGTAGAAGGGGTGTCGAAGTTAGATAAATTAAAATTCCGTACACGCCAAGAAGCACAAGTGGCGAATTTCCAAAAAATGATTTTAGCTATGACGGAAGATATTCGCGTCGTGTTAATTAAATTAGCGGATCGTACCCACAATATGCGAACACTTGGTTCATTACGTCCCGATAAACGACGTCGTATTGCGAAAGAAACCTTAGAAATTTATGCGCCTCTTGCTCATCGTTTAGGTATTGAACATATTAAAAATGAGCTGGAAAATTTAGGCTTTAAAGCCACTTATCCACGTCGTTATGCCATTTTAGAAAAAACGATTCAAACAGCCCGCCGACATCGTAAAGATATGATTGAGCGTATTTCTCATGAAATTCAACATCGTTTAGATGAAGCAAAAATTTCGGCGCGAATCTTAGGTCATGAAAAACATCTTTATGCCATTTATCAAAAAATGCGCCAAAAAGAGCAACAATTTCATTCTATTATGGATATTTATGCTTTTTGTGTCGTTGTTGATAAACGCGATACCTGTTATTCCGTATTAGGCCATTTACATGCTTTATATAAACCGCGTCCAGGGCAAGTGAAAGATTACATTGCCGTACCTAAAGCAAATGGCTATCAATCCCTACAAACTTCAATGATTGGGCCACATGGTGTGCCTGTGGAAGTGCATATTTTCACAGAAGAAATGCAACAAATGGCAGAAATGGGGGTAACAGCGCAATGGATTTATAAAGATAATGGTAAAAATGATCGCACTACCACTCAAATTCGCGCGCAACGTTGGCTAAAAAGTTTGGTGGAATTACAACAAAGTGTGGGCAGTTCTTTAGAATTTATTGAAAGTGTAAAATCAGAATTTTTCCCGAAAGAAATTTATGTTTTTACCCCAAAAGGTCGCATTATCGAATTACCTAAAGGGGCAACGCCAGTAGATTTTGCTTATGCGGTACATTCAGATGTTGGGGATAACTGTATTGCTGCGAACGTAGATCGTAAGCCTTATCCTTTATCGCAGGCGTTGGAATCAGGGCAAACGGTAGAAATTATTACCTCTTCGCAAACTCAACCTAATTCTAGCTGGTTAAATTTTGTTGTTACCGCAAAAGCACGTACGAAAATCCGTCAAAGTTTGAAAAATTTACGCGCAGACACAGCAATTGTTTTAGGAAAACGTCAGTTAATCAATGCGTTACAGCCTAAAAAATTAGCGGATATTTCTGCTGAAAAAATGGCAAAATTATTAGCCGATTTAAATTTAGCAAATGAAAATGAATTATTTACGCAAATCGGTTTGGGTAATTTAATCAGTAAAGTGATTGCATATCGCTTATTTGATGAAACCATAGAAATTGATACCGACGGCAATCCGTATAACAACAATAATCCATTTGCTATAAAAGGAACGGAAAGTTTATTAACGAATTTCGCCCAATGTTGCCATCCTATTCCAGGCGATCCTATTTTAGCTTATGTTAGTCCAGGAAAAGGCTTAGTGGTTCATCACGAGTCTTGTGCCAATATTAAACACGCCAAAGCCGATCCAAAACATTATATGGCAGTGCAGTGGGAAAATGCGGATACGAATTTAGAGTTTGAGGCGGAATTACGCTTAGAAATTTTAAATAATCCTGACACACTTTCTCATTTAATGAGTGTGATTAGCGGTATGGGAAGCAAAATTCATAGTATTTGGACCGAAGAACAAGATGGCCATGTATATGAAATTATTGTGTTATTAACCGCGAAAAATACTCAGCATTTAGCCAGCATTATGCGCAAAATTAAAACCTTAGCGGGCTTTATTCACATTGAACGGAATATTAATGTGTAATGGCTTATGACTTTTTAGATGCCATTCCTTTAACTGAGCTAAAAGGTGTTGGCAAGGTAATGGTGGAACGCTTAAATAAACTGCATATTTTTAATGTGCAAGATTTGTTGTTTCACCTGCCTATGCGCTATGAAGATCGCACTAAAATTACGCCCTTATCCCAACTTCGTCCCGATCAGCACGCCAGCATAATCGCTTATGTACAAAGCCAAGAATTGGTTAAAAAACAACGATATATGTTTGTGGTAACGCTGTCAGATGGCACATCAAAAATAGCTTTACGTTTTTTTAATTTTAATGCAAGTATTCGAAACGCCCTAAAAGTCGGCGCGAGAGTTAAAGCCTTTGGTGAAGTAAAACGTGGGCGTTTTATGGCAGAAATGGTTCATCCTGAATTTAAAGTTTTAGCTGAAAATACCCCCCTTAATCTTGATGAACATTTAACGCCAATTTATCCTAGCACAGATGGAATGAAGCAACAGACGTGGCTTAATTTAACCAATCAAGCGCTCGAGTTACTCAAACTTGTGCCTGCTTGTGAAATTCTTCCCGCTGTTTTTAATCCTTATCCCTTGAATTTAAAAGAGGCCTTAACGCTTTTACATCGTCCGCCTGCAAATATTTCCATAGAGCAATTAGAAAAAGGCACTCATCCTGCTCAGCAACGCTTAATTTTTGAAGAATTACTTGCTCATCATTTAGGTATGTTAAAGTTACGCGCCAAAACTCAGCAACATGGCGCAATCTCTTTAAAGCCTCAAGGTAAATTATTAAAAAAATTTATTGAAAGCCTACCTTTTTCCCCCACAGAAGCACAAAAACGCGTAAGTCGCGAAATTTTACAAGATTTACAAAATCCTTTTCCCATGATGCGGTTAGTGCAAGGCGATGTCGGTTCAGGAAAAACACTCGTTGCGGCATTTTCTGCCCTTTCTGCAATTGGCAATGGCAAGCAAGTCGCTTTAATGGCGCCGACCGAAATTTTAGCAGAACAACATTTTGCTAATTTTAAAAAATGGTTTGAACCACTGGGCATTAAACTAGGCTGGCTTGTTGGCAAAGTAACAGGCAAAAGCCGTCAAGAAAATTTACAAAAAATTGCAAGTGGCGAAGCTCAAATGGTGATAGGAACCCATGCTTTATTTCAAAAAGAAGTGGTATTTTCAGATTTAGCTTTAGTGATTGTTGATGAACAACATCGTTTTGGCGTGCAAGAGCGTTTGCGATTACGAGAAAAAGGTAAGCAAAATGACGTTTATCCACATCAACTAATTATGACCGCAACACCAATTCCGCGAACCTTAGCGATGACAGCCTATGCGGATTTAGATGTCTCAATTATCGATGAATTACCACCAGGGCGTACGCCAATTACGACCATTATCTTAAATGAAGATCGGCGCGATGAGCTGATTGAACGCATTGATCACGCTTGCACGGTGGAAAAACGTCAAGCCTATTGGGTTTGCACCTTAATTGATGAAAGTGAAGTGTTGGAAGCACAAGCTGCGGAATCGATTTTAGAAGATTTACAACGTTGTTTACCGCATTTACGCATTGGTTTAATGCATGGCAGAATGAAAGCTGTTGAAAAACAAGAAGTTATGCAAAAATTTAAGCAAGCTGAATTAGATTTGTTAGTCGCAACCACGGTGATTGAAGTCGGCGTTGATGTGCCAAATGCAAGTTTAATGATTATTGAAAATGCAGAACGTTTAGGCCTTTCGCAGTTACATCAATTACGCGGACGCGTGGGGCGAGGCTCAACAAAATCTTTCTGTGTATTAATGTACAAAGCGCCATTAGGTAAGATTACAAGAAAACGCTTGGAAGTGATGCGCTCTACCAATGACGGCTTTAAAATTTCTGAAGAAGATTTAAATTTGCGAGGCGCTGGGGAAGTTTTAGGAACGAAACAAAGTGGCGACGCAGAATTTAAAGTTGCGGATCTTATGCGCGATCGTTATATGTTGGCAGATGTGCATAAAATAGGGCGTATTATTGCGCAAGAAGATCCGTATATCGTGCAAAATTTAATTCGACGCTGGCTTAGCTCGCGTGATATCTACGGTAATGCCTAGCCAATGAGCGATAAGTTCAAGGCCATATTCCGACATAAAACTTTCAGGATGAAATTGAATGCCAAAAATCGGTAGCGAAGAGTGTTGAAAAGCCATCACAATCTCATCTTCGCAATAAGCAAGAATTTGGCAATTTTTCGGCGCGGGATGTGTTTTTACCGCCCAAGAATGATAGAGTCCTACCGCAAAATTTTCAGGTAAGGAATGAAAAAGAGCCGATTTTTTAACTTGATGCAAGGTTTTTTGTTCCCCATGGCGTGGTGCAGGTAATTGCATGAGTTCGCCACCAAAAAATTGCCATAAACTTTGATGTCCCAAGCACACGCCTAAAATGCTTTTATGTTGGTAAAAACGTTCAAAAAGTTTAAATAAATTGGGATAAACCGAAGGCACATCAGGGCCTGGGGAAATTAAAATATGGCTGAAATCCTCTACTTCTGAAAAATTGATTTTTTCCACATCACACACTAAAAAATCTACCTTTAAACGGCGAAAAAGTTCCACCAAATTATAAGTAAAAGAATCATGATTATTCACAATAAACACTTTCTTTTCCGTCGTGGCTTGCATTTTTTTCCTCCTTGAAATCGATTAAAATAGCGCGTTATTTTACGTTGTTATTAAGGTGAAGTTAATTGCAAAATTTTATTCAACAAGCAAATTTATTCGGTAAAAAGGGGCAACCCTTCTTTTTTTATGTGGATTTTTTGCAACAAAAGCCGAAAATTTTTTCATTAGAAGAAGCTCAAAAAGCGGGCGTTTATTTTGTTTTACCAAGTTTAACGAACCAAGAAAAAAAAGCCTTCGCGCCGAAAAAATTGACTTTAAAGAAAAATCCCATTTCTTTTGAGCGTTATTTGCAAGGTTTTAAGTTGGTGCAAGAAGGCTTAAAACAAGGTAATTCGTATTTGTTAAATTTAACTTATCCTACTGAAATTAAAACAGAATTTTCTTTGGAAGAATTTTTTTATTGCACACAAGCGCCCTTTAAATTGTATGTGGAAAATGAATTTGTGTGTTTTTCGCCTGAAGCCTTTGTGTGTACGGAAAATAATCAAATTTTCACCTATCCCATGAAAGGCACTATTTCGGCGCAAGAGGCGCAAGGCAAAGAAAAATTATTAGCGGATAAAAAAGAACAACGAGAACATTTCACCATTGTAGATTTAATGCGCAATGATTTAGCGATGGTTGGGGAAAATGTTTGCGTGCGCCGTTTTCGTTATGCGGAAAAAATTCCCACTTTACAAGGCGGAATTTGGCAAACGAGTTCAGAAATTAGTGCGGATTTGGCAGAAAATTGGCAAGAAAATATTGGGACGTTACTTGCTAAATTATTGCCGGCAGGTTCGATAAGTGGTGCGCCGAAAGAAAAAACCTTAGAAATTATTCAACAAGCAGAAGTGGATGATCGTGGCTATTATACCGGCGTTTTTGGTGCTTTTGATGGTAAAAATTTACATTCAGCCGTCGCCATACGATTTATTGAAAAACAAGCAGGAAAATTATTTTTTAGAAGTGGGGGCGGCATTACTATTCATAGCCACGCGGAAGAAGAATACGCAGAATTATTGGCAAAAGTGGCTATCCCACAAGGAGAATAAAGATGGAATTTCCTGTTTTTGAAACTCTGTGTTTAGAAAATGGTAAGGTGAAAAACTTAGCATTCCATCAAAAGCGTATGCAAAAAACGCAAGCGCAATTATGGCAAAAAACGCACTTTTCAAAAAAATTTCATCGGCTTTTTGAAGAGCTTTCCCAAGGCCATCATCTTGCGCCAAAAGGCTTATATCGCTTGCGCATTGCTTATAACGCACATGATTTTGTTATGCAAGTTTTCCCTTATCAAAGAAAAAAATATACGAGTTTTCAATTAGTTAATGGCGATCATTTGAATTATGCCTTGAAATACAGCAATCGTGATGCCTTAAATGCGTTATGCTTGCAAAAAGGGAAAGCCGATGAAATTTTAATTGTTAAACAAGGCAAAATTACCGATTGCAGTATTGGAAATGTTGTTTTGCGTGCAGGAGATAAGTGGTTTACGCCGGATACACCTTTGCTTGAGGGGACGCAACGCGCTTATTTATTACAACAAGGGAAAATTTTTACGCGAACAATTTATGTCGAGGATTTAGCACAATTTAGTGAAATTCGTTTAATCAATGCGTTAAATCCTTTAGAAGAAAACGGGTAGTCGAAAAGAAATCCATTTAAAAGCGCTCCAAAAAGAGCGTTTTTTTAAATCCTTTATAACTTCAAATGGAGTAAAGGTAAAAAGCACAATGACTTCAAACGGAGTGCGTTTTATAAGTGAGCCTTTTTTATCAATAAAAATAAATAGTTATATGTTCATTTAATCAGTTAATTGAGGGGCGGATAATTTTTGATAAAAGAAAAAGACAAAAAATCGGCGCGAAGTGATGGGTAATGATCGAAAAGATCTTTTTAAAAAATTCATTTTTCCTTTTACCTTCTTTCTTATTTTAAGAAAGCGAAAGGCGATGGTTTTTGTAAGAAAGTTTGCTAAAATGCCCGACATTTTTATTTGGGGAAGGGAATTTCTTATGGCAGTTGTTGCTCGTTATCATTCTTATGAATCTTGTGGAACCGTAGATGGTCCAGGTATTCGTTTTATTCTATTTTTACAAGGCTGTTTAATGCGTTGCCAATATTGTCATAATCGCGATACCTGGGATTTACACGCGGGCAAAGAAATTAGTGTTGAAGAGTTAATGAAGGAAGTGGTGACTTATCGTCATTTTATGAATGCCACAGGTGGCGGAGTTACAGCTTCAGGCGGAGAGGCGATTTTGCAAGCGGAATTTGTGCGAGATTGGTTTCGCGCCTGCAAAAAAGAAGGCATTCACACTTGTTTAGATACGAATGGTTTTGTGCGTCATTATGATCAAATTATTGATGAATTAATTGATGTGACGGATTTAGTTTTATTGGATTTAAAACAGCTTAACGACAATATTCATAAAAATTTAATCGGTGTTTCCAATAAACGCACCTTAGAGTTTGCTCAATATTTACAAAAGCGTGGTACAAAAACTTGGATTCGCTATGTTGTTGTGCCAGGTTATACTGATTTTGATGATGATATTCATAAATTAGGGCAATTTGTTGCGCCGATGGAAAATGTTGAAAAAATTGAATTATTGCCTTATCACCGCTTAGGGGCGCATAAATGGGAAACCATGGGCGAAGAATATCAATTAAAAGATGTGCAACCACCAAGCAAAGAATCCCTTGAACATATTAAAGAGATTTTGCAAAGTTACGGCCTTGAAGTGAAATATTAAGGGCGAGAAGGCATCAATTTCGGGTCAATATAAAATAAAATTTTGCTTACTTGTGGATAGAGCCGTTGCGCGCAGGGTAATAAAGAAGATTGTTGTGCTAAAAAAGCATAACGTTCCATGGCATTAGCAACGTCAATGCGCAAAATCCCATCTTTCGGTGCGTGAATGCGATAATTTTGACATAAATTTTCAGGCACCAAGCTGGCGATGTGTTGTTGTAACAAGGAATGATTTTGTTTTGTTTTCAAATTTTTTGAAAAGGGCGTGCTTTTTAATAACAGCTGAATGCTTTTCGGTTTGCTATAACGTGTCATACAATCTTTTCTATCAATGTAGGAAGGCGCAGAATCGTGCGGAATAATTATGACATTGTAGCGAAATTCCGTTAGAATAGGCGAGTTTTTTGTGAATTTTTTGAAGGTTTATCACAGTGGTAACAGGGAAGTCTTATTTTTGGTCGCCTTTCTTTTTGGGCTTGCTTGCGATTTTTTCATTATCGCCAGCCCAAAATGACCCTGTGCAAAATTCAACGCAGAATGTTAATAATTATGCGCAAATTTTCTTAACCCAATTCCAAAAAGAACGCGCTTCAAGAGAAAAACAAGTACAAGACATGGTTTTTTCTCTTTCTCATCTTTTTTTCTATTTTGTGCCAAGTCACAGCAAAAATTCGGCGCGAGTGGTTAACCCTGATTTTCTTTTCGCTATTATTCGTGCAGGCCCTGCCTTTTTTATTCCTTTTAGATGATATTTTTTTCAGTTTTTACTGAAGTGTTTTTTATTTTTAAATTTTAAGAGAAGAAATTATGTTAAGTACAATTGTGACCAAAATTTTTGGTAGTCGAAATGATCGAATTCTACGCAAATTAAACAAAAAAGTAGCCCAAATTAATAAATTAGAACCCCAATTTGAAGCCCTTTCTGATGAAGAATTAAAAGGCAAAACTGCGGAATTTCGTGCGCGTTTAGCACAAGGTGAAACCTTAGAACAACTTTTACCTGAAGCCTTTGCAACCGTTCGCGAAGCCAGTAAACGTGTGTTAGGTATGCGTCCTTTTGACGTGCAATTGATCGGCGGTATGGTGCTAAATGGACGTAATATTGCAGAAATGCGCACAGGGGAAGGGAAAACCTTAACGGCCACCTTACCTTGCTATTTAAATGCATTATCAGGTTTAGGCGTGCATGTGGTGACGGTGAATGATTATTTAGCGCGTCGTGACGCGGAAACAAACCGCCCTTTATTTGAATTTTTAGGTATGACCGTTGGCGTTAATGTGCCAGGTTTAGCGCCAGAAGAAAAACGTGCGGCTTATGCTGCGGATATTACCTACGCCACAAACAGCGAATTAGGTTTTGATTATTTACGCGATAACCTAGCTCACAGCGCAGAAGAACGTTTCCAAAAAGCATTGCATTATGCTTTAGTCGATGAAGTGGACTCAATTTTAATTGATGAAGCGCGTACGCCATTGATTATTTCAGGCCCTGCGGAAGACAGCTCTGAACTTTATATTGCGGTAAATAAATTAATTCCTCATTTAAATTTTCAAGAAAAAGAAGACACCGAAGAATACACAGGTGAAGGGGATTACACCTTAGATTTAAAAAACAAACAAGCCAATTTAACCGAGCGTGGACAAGAAAAAATTGAACAACTTCTTATTCAAGAAGGTTTAATGCATGAAGATGAAACTCTTTATTCCCCAGCTCGCATTGCCCTTTTACATCACGTTTACGCAGCCTTGCGTGCAAATACATTATTTGAAAAAGACGTGGATTATATTGTGAAAGATGGCGAAATCATTATTGTTGACGAACACACGGGCCGTACCATGGCCGGTCGTCGTTGGTCAGATGGTTTACATCAAGCCATTGAAGCGAAAGAAGGGGTGAAAATTCAAGGTGAAAACCAAACAGTAGCTTCGATTACTTACCAAAACTATTTCCGTTTATATGACAAATTAGCGGGAATGACCGGGACAGCAGATACAGAAGCATTTGAATTTCAACAAATTTATGGTTTAGAAACCATTGTTATTCCAACCAATAAACCGATGATTCGTGATGATCGTACCGATGTGATGTATGAAAACGAAGAATATAAATTCAATGCCATTATTGAAGATATTCAAGATTGTGTCGCACGTCAGCAACCGGTCTTGGTGGGGACAATTTCGATTGAAAAATCAGAAGCTTTATCTCACGCACTGAAAAAAGCCGGCATTAAACACAATGTATTAAATGCAAAATTCCACGCTAAAGAAGCAGAAATTGTCGCGAATGCGGGCGAACCTGGCGCAGTAACGATTGCGACGAATATGGCAGGTCGTGGTACGGATATTATGCTTGGTGGTAACTGGAAAGCGGAAGTAGAAAAATTAGAAAATCCAACAGAAGAACAAATTGCAAAAATTAAAGCAGACTGGCAAAAACGCCATGAAATTGTAAAAAATGCAGGTGGTTTACATATTATCGGAACTGAACGCCATGAATCACGTCGAATTGATAACCAATTACGTGGTCGTTCTGGCCGTCAAGGCGATCCAGGTTCTTCTCGTTTCTACTTATCTTTAGATGATGCTTTAATGCGCATTTATTTAAATGAAGGGAAATTAAACCTTATGCGTAAAGCCTTTAGTCAGCCTGGTGAAGGACTTGAATCTAAAATGTTGGCAAAAGTTATCGCGTCGGCGCAAGCGAAAGTTGAAGCGCATAACTTTGATGGACGTAAAAACTTATTAGAGTTTGACGATGTGGCGAATGACCAACGTCATGCTATTTATGCACAACGCAACGACTTATTAGATAACGAGCATTTAGGCGATACGATTAACGTGATTCGTGAAGATGTGTTTAACCAAGTTATTGACCAATATATTCCACCACAATCTGTTGAAGAAATGTGGGATATTCCAGGTTTACAACAGCGTTTAAAACAAGATTTCTTACTAGATTTACCATTACAAAAATGGATTGAAGAAGATAATACTTTACATGAAGAAGTTTTACGCGAACGCATTTTAGAATCTGCCGTGCAAGAATATAAAGCCAAAGAAATGTTAGTTGGCGAAGAAACAATGCGTAAGTTTGAAAAAGGCGTGATGTTACAAACCTTAGACGAACTTTGGAAAGAGCATCTTTCTTCTATGGATCATTTACGTCGCGGTATTCATTTACGCGGATATGCGCAAAAAGATCCAAAACAAGAATATAAACGTGAATCTTTCCAAATGTTTACTGATATGTTGGACGCATTAAAATTACAAGTCATCACCACTTTAAGCCGAGTACAAATTCGTACGGAAGAAGAAGTACAAGCCGCGGAAACGGCTCGTCAAATGATGGCAGAAAAACAATCAGGGCAATATCAAACAAACGATGCCTTAGCAGAGGAAAAAATGCCAGAGCGTAAAATTGGACGCAATGAGCTTTGCCCTTGCGGAAGTGGTAAAAAATATAAACATTGCCACGGTAATCGTACGAAAAAAGCCTAATAAACGAGAACGGCAAAGGAAACTTTGCCGTTTTTTATGGAGGAAATGATGCAAAAACCATTAGTTAACGTGGCTGCGGCCATTATTCGTAATGAATTTGGTCAAGTGTATTTAACGGAACGTTTAGAAGGGAAAGATTTCGCTCAGGCATTAGAATTTCCTGGAGGAAAATTAAAACCAGGCGAAACGCCATTACAAGGATTAACTCGGGAATTAGAAGAAGAAATCGGTATTCAAGTTTTAAAAGCTGAATTGTTTAGCGAGTTTGATTTTGATTACCCGACAAAAATTATTCATTTTTATTTTTACTTAGTTGAAGAATGGGTTAATAAACCCTTTGGGCGAGAAGGGCAAAAAGGAATGTGGATTAACCAACAAGATTTAGATGCAAACCAATTTCCGCCGGCAAACTACGCATTGATTCAACGCTTACAAAAAGAGCAAAATGAAAACTAAAAAGCCCTTCGCGCCGAAAGATTTATTTTCGGCGCGAAGACTTAATTAACTAAATGACCTCGCTCAATTAAGATGCCCACACTTTCCGCTTCTGGCACCGCATTAGGCTTGTGTAATTTTAATCTTAGCCAAGGAATATGAAAGTCTTGCATCAACATATTCGCCACTTCATTGGCTAAACGTTCAATAAGTAAAAAAGGGCGAGATTGAGCAAAGTGAATGACCGCCTCGCTCACTTCAGCATAATTTAAGCAATATTGCACGTCATCGGTTTTGGCCGCTTGACGGCTGTCCCATGCGAGTTCTAAATCAAAAACAATTTTTTGTTGAATTTGCTGTTCCCAATCGTAAACGCCAATTTGTGCCATGGTGGTTAAACCTTGAATAAAAATGCGATCCATTTTCGACTCCTAATAAATTGTAATGGCAGTATGCTAACAATTTTGAGTAAAATATACGAAATTTTTTTATTGGGAGAGGAAATATGACGATTATTGCCCTATTTTATATGTTTTTTGCCTATTTAATCGGCTCCATTTCCAGTGCGATTTTATTATGTCGCGCCTTAGGTTTACCCGACCCACGCACGCAAGGATCGCATAATCCCGGTGCCACGAATGTGTTGCGCATTGCTGGAAAACGCGTTGCTTTAGCCGTATTTGTCTTTGATGTGCTAAAAGGAATGTTGCCTGTTTGGGGCGGTTATTATTTAGGCTTAAGTCAATTTGAATTAGGTATGGTGGCACTGTGCGCTTGTTTAGGACATATTTTCCCCATTTTCTTTCATTTTAAAGGCGGGAAAGGCGTGGCGACGGCATTTGGTGCTATCGCGCCGATAAGTTGGAGTGTCGCAGGCCTTACTTTTGGCACTTGGCTGTTCGTTTTTATCGCGACGGGCTATTCCTCGTTAAGTGCCGTGATAAGCGCATTATTCGTGCCTTTTTATGTATGGTGGTTTAAACCCGAATTTACCTTCCCTGTGGCCATGGTGTGTTGTTTAGTGATTTATTGCCATCACGAAAATATTCAACGCTTATGGCGCGGGCAAGAAAGTCGATTTTCCTTAGGTCGAAAAAATAAAGCGACAGAACAAGAAAGAAAAAAATAAGACGTTTAAATTTTGCGTGAGGTTAGAAAAATGTTGCGAATATTAAAAAAAAATATGCAATAATACCCCGTTTTATACAAAATTTTATCGAAAATAAATAAGGTTATAGCAATGAAAACAACGGCAGAGATTCGTCACGATTTTCTTCATTTTTTTGAAGGAAAAGGACATAAAATTGTAGAGAGTAGCTCACTGGTTCCGCATAACGATCCAACATTACTTTTTACCAATGCGGGGATGAACCAATTTAAAGATGTCTTCTTAGGCATGGATAAACGCCCTTATACAAGAGCGACGACATCACAACGTTGCGTACGAGCAGGCGGTAAACATAACGATTTAGAAAACGTAGGTTATACGGCGCGTCACCATACATTCTTTGAAATGTTAGGAAACTTTAGTTTTGGCGATTACTTTAAACAAGACGCCATTGCTTTCGCTTGGGAATTCTTAACCTCAGAAAAATGGCTAGCGATTCCACAAGAAAAATTATGGGTTACCGTTTACGAGCAAGATGACGAAGCTTATCACATTTGGAAAGATCAAGTGGGTGTCCCTGCAGAACGTATTATTCGTATTGGCGATAACAAAGGTGCGCCATTTGCATCGGATAACTTCTGGCAAATGGGCGATACAGGTCCTTGTGGTCCTTGCACCGAAATTTTTTACGACCATGGTGAACATATTTGGGGTGGCGTACCAGGCTCTGCGGAAGAAGATGGCGATCGCTATATCGAAATTTGGAATATCGTCTTTATGCAATTTAACCGTTTAGCTGACGGGACGATGGAAAAATTACCAAAACCATCGGTGGATACAGGCATGGGCTTAGAGCGTATTTCAGCGGTTATGCAACATGTTAATTCCAACTATGAAATTGATATTTTCAAAACGTTAATTCAAGCTGTTGCAGAATTAACGGCGACCAAAGATTTAGAAAATAAATCTTTACGTGTTATTGCCGATCACATTCGTTCTTGTGCTTATTTAATTGCAGATGGCGTTGTGCCTTCAAATGAAGGTCGCGGTTATGTCTTACGCCGTATTATTCGTCGTGCTGTGCGTCACGGGCATTTGCTTGGTGCTGAATCACCATTTTTCTATAAATTAGTGCCAACCTTAATTCAAGTGATGGCGCAAGCAGGCAAACTTATTGAAGCGAATCAAGAAAATATCGTGGCGCTTTTAAAACGTGAAGAAGAACAATTTTCTCGTACATTAGATCGCGGATTAAATTTATTAGATGAAGCTTTAGCGAAAGTGGAAAACAAAACGCTTTCAGGTGAAGTTGCCTTTAAACTTTATGATACTTATGGTTTCCCATTAGATTTAACGGCCGACGTGTGCCGTGAACGCGATATTCAAA